>CAJKQX010000036.1 GCA_905202125.1 uncultured Prevotella sp. | reverse complement strand
AATTTTGGACCCACCCTTGCGGCCGCAACAGGTTGCGGCCCTACTTTTGATACCTAAATGTCCCGCATGAAAAACCAAATTTTTAACATTTGGTTTTTGCAGGATTTACTTTCGTTTTAGAAAGATGCGAGGCCGAAAAACGGGGAAAATCATACTCCGAAACGTGAAAAACCGTCCGATTTTCCGATTTTTTTACACTCGATTTGCGAAAGGGGCCCTTTTGGAGTGCGAAATGAACCCTTTCGGGAGGCGAAAGAGCCCCTTTCGGAACCCAAGTATGGCTCTTTTTTAGGACATTTCAGGTGGTTTTTCAATGTTTTTTGAGGTCTTCGGAAATGTACAAGATACTTATCATGTTGATTTACAGAGATTTATGTAAAGTGCCGAAATTTGGCGTATTTCGGCCGATCAACCGCCTCGGTCGGATATATCGCAAAAACAGGACGCGATTTTAACATTTACCCCCTGAGATAGTTGCGTATTCTTAATTATCTCCCACGAATCCGGATGTCTAAAGAAAGGTTTATCACTCCAAATCACGGATACACCATTTTATTCCTCAAATAGTTGCCGCTTTAGGATATAATGCCTATCTTTATGCCTGATTTTATCAATCATAATTAAAATAATGAGTAATATGAAAAACAAGATTTTCAAGACATCGGCATTGTTCATGGCCGGAGCGTTGACGCTCAGTTCATGTGTGGGCACATTCTCTCTCACCCACAAACTGGCTGCGTGGAATACACGTGCCACGAACGAAAAGTTTCTTAATGAGATAATCTTTCTCTTCATCTCGCCCGCCTATGTTGTCACAGGTGTCGTGGATGCGCTCGTGATCAACTCGATGGAGTTCTGGTCGGGTTCCAATCCGCTTGCCAAAAACTCGGGCAAGACGCAGACCATCATGGGTCAGGACGGACGCTACTACGCCGTGAAGACTCTCAAGGACGGATACGAGATAAAGAAGCCAGATGGCGAGATAATGAAATTTCTGTACGACAATGACACCGACTCGTGGTCGCAGGTGGTCGACGGCAAGACCACGGAGATATTCCGTTTCAACGATGACGGCTCGATACAGGCCACTCTGCCCGAAGGCGGCACCATACGTGTGACACCCGATGCGGCCGGTCTGTTCCAGGCGCGGATGGCCGTGGGCGGCGCCGCGTATTGGGCCATGCGTTGACACGATACGAAAAATGCGCGGCGCATCATGCGTCGCGCATTTTGATTATCCCCAGACAGTCATGAACAGACAATACGATAACCATCATTCATGCCCATTGTCGGCCTGATGCGATTTGGGGTTATTTCTTTTTTCTCGGCCTACGGCGCGCCCATCCCTCCTCCGAGAAGTCGGGTTCATCGCCCACAAGTTCTATGTCGGGATGCTCGAAGAACTGTTTCCAGTCGTCTTTTCTTCCGCTTTCGCGTCGTGGACGGTCCTGTTTGTTATGCTTTCCTTTTTCAGGATTGGCGTTGCGCTGTTTCGACTTTTTCTCATACGTGTCCTCATCGTCACGGCCGCGAGAGTTGTCGCGGCGTCTGTCGCCGGTCTTGTGGCTGTCGTCGTCGGCACGGTTGCATCTCACGCTGCGCTTCTTGTAAGTCTTGCCGTCGAGCGCCTTCATCACCCTGGCGGCATCCTCCTCGGGCACCTCTATGTAGGAGAAATTGGCCAGCAGGTCGATATGTCCCACCTCCTGACGTCCGTGCATGTGCTTGTTGATGAACTGCATCACCTCTCCCGGATAGAAACCGTCGTTCTTGCCGAGGTTGATGAACAAACGTGAAAAACCGCTCTCGGCCTTTCTCGGCCCGCGCCGGCGGTCGCTGCGCGGCTCTTTGCGGTTTTCGCCGCGGCCCTTGCGCTCGGCCGCGGGCTTCACTATCTCGGGCGCATTGGCGTAGTAGGCCAGGAAACGGCCGAACTCGAGGCTCACGATTTTCTTTAGTATATCCTCCTTGTCCACATATTCGAAGTGGCGGTTGATGTCGGTCATGAACGGTGCAATCTCCTCCTCGTTCACATCCACTTTCTCAATCTCCGATATGGCCTTGTAGAGCTGCTTGGTGCATATCTCTTTGGGCGAAGGCAGTTCGCCGTCAACAAACTGCTTGCTGATGACTTTCTCTATGGCGCGCACCTTGTGTTTTTCGCGTGTGTGGATGATGCTTATCGACGTGCCCTTCTTGCCGGCGCGTCCCGTGCGTCCGCTGCGGTGGGTGTAGCTCTCTATGTCGTCGGGCAGTCCGAAGTTTATCACGTGTGTGAGGTCGTCCACATCCAGTCCGCGGGCTGCCACGTCGGTAGCCACGAGCAATTGGGTGAGATGACTGCGGAATTTCTGCATCGTCAGGTCGCGCTGCTGTTGCGAGAGGTCGCCGTGGAGCGACTCGGCGTTGTATCCGTCGCGTATGAGTTTGTCGGCAATCTCCTGCGTCTCAATCTTCGTGCGGCAGAAGATGATGGCGTAGATGTTGGGATAATAGTCCACGATGCGTTTGAGTGCCAGATATTTGTCTTTGGCGTTGACAAGATAATATATGTGGTTGACGTTCTCGGCACCCTCGTTGCGCGAGCCCACCACAATCTCCTTGTGGTCGTGCAGATAGTTGAGTGCTATCTTCTCGATGTCCTTGCTCATCGTGGCCGAGAAGAGCAGTGTGTTGCGGTCGGCGGGCACACCCTCGAATATCTCGTTGATGCTGTCGGAGAAGCCCATGTTGAGCATCTCGTCGGCCTCGTCGAGCACCACGTTGCACACGTTTGAGAGTTTGGCGGCCCCGCGGTTCATGAGGTCGATGAGTCGTCCCGGCGTGGCCACTATGATCTGTGCGCCGTGACGCAGGGCGTGTATCTGGTTGACGATGGACGTACCGCCGTAAACGGCCACGATGTTGATGCCGTCGATATATTTGGCAAAGCTCTTCAGATCGTCCGAAATCTGGAGGCACAGTTCGCGCGTGGGGCTCAGTATGAGAGCCTGAGTGCTGCGGTTGGTGGGGTCGATGCGTTGCAGCAGGGGTATGCCGAAGGCCGCCGTCTTGCCCGTGCCGGTCTGTGCCAGGGCTATCACGTCGTTGCCGTTGCCCAGGAGATAAGGTATGACTTCTTCCTGCACGGGCATGGGATGTTCAAAACCGAGTTCGGTTATGGCGCGGCGAATATCTTCGCTTACGCCCAATTCTTCAAATGTCTTCAATATTTTGAGTGTTTGTGAATGAAAAAATCCGGACCTCCTGCGCGGGTGTCCTGAAACAACAGGAGTGTTTTTTATCCCGAATATCAGGCTGCAAAGTTACACCAAAAAGTATATAAAAACGAAATAAACGCCCTATTTTATTGTAAATCAGAAATAAATGCTATCTTTGCCATTGCGTGTGCGCGCTTTTTCCGAGCCCCTTTTCGCAGTCCCGACAAGGGCGGCCGGGCGGTCATCAGGCATGGCGGCAACCGAGTGGGGGAGGTACGCGGTACGTGTAACCGATAAATTGCAAAAACGATGAAAATAGGAATTTTCTGTTCGGCCAATGCATCCATTGACCCCGATTTCTTTGATATGACGCGTGATCTTGGCGTGAGTCTGGGTTCCGCCGGTCATTCGATAGTGTTTGGCGGCTGCAACTTAGGACTTATGGAGTGCGTGGCAGAGTCCGTGCGCGGTGCGGGCGGCCTGTGTATAGGTGTGGTGCCCACCATCGTCGAGCGCGGCGGGCGCGTGTCAGACCATGTCGATGTGAAGATACTGTGCGACAATCTCAGCGACCGCAAGGACATAATGCTTGCCAAGAGCGACATCATCATCGCACTGCCCGGAGGCGTGGGTACGCTCGACGAGATATTCACCGTGCTGGCATCGGCATCGATAGGCTATCATTCCAAGCGTGTGGTGCTCTACAACATGAAAGGTTTCTGGAATCCGCTCCTCACTATGCTTGAGGAGATGAAGAAGACGGGAGTGATACGCTCGGATTTCGACAGTCATCTGCTCGTGGCCGACACCCTTGATGAACTCATGCCCATTGTCTCGGTCTAATGATTTGGGTTTAATCTCTGTCAGCCATTAGTCTTGCTGCCATGTCGCGTCCGAGCTGACCGCATGCGGCTTCGGTCTCGGCGTTGAGGCTTCGGCATATATTTACCGGCGTGCCCACCGGTTCGAAGTGAAGGTGATTGTCGTTCCATTCCTGTATCTTGTTTGTGGCCCTGCCGGCCCATCCGTAGCTGCCGAACCATCCCAGATAGTGGTTCTTTATGTTGCGTCCGGCAAGCTCGGCCAGCAACACGTCCATCTCGTGATACAGTTCGGCGTTGTATGTGGGTGCGCCCGCTATCAGTCCGCGATAGCGGAATACGTCGGCTATGATATACGAGTGGTGGGTCTTCGATACGTTGTGCACCACGATATTCTTTATGCCCGCCTCGGCCGCGGCATAGGCTATGACCTCGGCCGCACGCTCGGTGTTGCCATACATGGTGCCGTAGCATACCACGAGTCCCTCGTCGGTGTCGTATCGGCTCATGCGGTCGTAGAGACTAATCACGCGGTCTACGTGCTCGTGCCATACCGGACCGTGTGTGGGGCAGAGATATTTTATATCTACTCCGGCGAGCTTCTTAAGCGCGTTCTGTACCGGGATGCCGTATTTGCCCACGATGTTGCTGTAATAGCGCACCATCTCCGGGCGATACATCTCGCAGTTGATCTGCGAGTCGATGAGTCCGCCGTTGAGTGCGCCGAAGCAGCCGAAGGCATCGCCCGAGAACACCACCCCATGCTCATTGTCTATCGTCACCATCGTCTCCGGCCAGTGCACCATGGGTATCATCACGAAGCACAGTGTGTGGTGGCCCAGTTCCACCTTGTCGCCGTCTTTCACCTCCAGACCGGCATCATCTATGTTGTAGAAGCCGCGCATCATCTCAAAAGTCTTTTTGTTGCCTATGATCTTGGCGTCGGGATAATACTTTTTCATCAGCGTGAGCGACCCGCTGTGGTCGGGCTCCATATGGTTCACCACGATGTAGTCCACCTTGCGGTCGCCTATCACCGCGCGTATGTTCTCGATGTATTGCATGAAGAAATCGGCTTCCACCGTGTCCACGACGCATACCTTGTCGTCGTCTATCAGATAAGAGTTATACGATACGCCCTGCGGCAGCGGCCACAATCCTTCGAAGAGATGTTTGTTGCGGTCGTTCACTCCTATATAATGGATGTTGTTTGTTATTTCCTTTCTTGTCATGTTCTGTTCTTATATTATATTTTTGTTATTCTTGTTTTATCATTTCCGCCATTCTCCGGCCGAAATCCTCAGAGATGTAGTTGCCTGTCTGCTTGCAACAGTCTGAGGCAAAGGCCATGGCTGCTCGCACGATAGCTTCTGTCTCATTGTCGGTGAGCCGTTCTCCGAGCCTGTCGCGTGTTATATTGTATCTCACGAGAGCGTAAGCCGTGCCGGCGTTGAAGTTGTCGCCCGCGCCGATGGTGCTCACCGTCTTTACAGGTTGTGGTGTGAAAGAATGGATAGAGTTGTAGTCGATGACTGTCACGGCACGCTCTCCGCACGTCATTATCATTCTCGGGCATTGCTGCGCCACATGTTTGTCGTACACCTCACGAGGGTCTTCTGTGCCGAAAATCAGCGCAAAATCCTCGTTGCTGCCCTTCACTATGTCGGCATATTTCATATTCTCGATGATGTTGGACATCACTGATGGAAGGTCGGCCTTGTGTGCCGGGCGATAGTTCACGTCGTATATCACTATGGCTTCCGATTGCCGGGCTTGTTCGAGCAGAGCTTTCACCTGTTGTCGTGTGGCGGCATTCACGGCATAAAACGAACCGACAATCACTATGTCATCGCGATTGATGAGGGGCAGAACCGTCGGTTCGTGCGGTGCTTCACCGCTGCGATAGAACGAGTATTCGGCGTTGTTGTCGTCGTCGAGAAAGGCAAGTGACACAGGTGTTTTCATTCCGCTCCACTGCCGTATGTATCCTGTGTCCACGCCGCAATCATCGAGAAACGCCTTTATCTCACGTCCCACGCGGTCGTGTCCCGTCTCTGTCATGAATACGGTGGGCACTCCCGAGCGTTCCAAAGAGACGATGGCGTTGAGCGTAGACCCTCCCGGCACACTTCTGTCGGGCTGCCTGTCACGAAAAACGATGTCGAGTACCGTCTCGCCCATTCCTATTACCTTTCGCATGATGATTCTTTTTCCTGTTGTATTACATATTTGTAATTACCGACTGCAAATTTCCTAAAAAATCGCGACATGGCAAAACAGCCCCGCTTATTTTGTATCATACATCCCTTTCCCGCCGCAGCGGCAAAATGAAAACATACCGCCAATTTCAACGGATTATCTTTGTTTTGTATGTTTCAAATGTATATCTTTGCAATAAGATAGGCTGCACCTCGGGAAATTGAAAACAAGTTTTCTTTCCGCTCGTTTGCATTATTTTTGCAAAATATTAAAAGAATAACACTTTAAACCAATAGTAATGAAACAGATTTTAATTATATTGTTGTTTTGTCTGACGGAGATAAGCTCATATTCACAGTCACGCACAGTATCGGTTTTCTACGATTATGATAATGCCGGAAATTGTGTGTTGAGAAAGACAAGCGGACTAATGCGAAATATAAGCGAGTTTGATATAAAAGACACATTAAAGGTTGACGTGATTCCTTCTCAATATATTGAAACTGAAATTTCTATTAATGTAAATAAGAACAAGGATGTTCATTATATGTTATCTGACGTGGGAGGACATGTCAAAGCGGAAGGAACAATAGAAAATGGACTTGTGACAGTAAATGTATTTGGTTTTTCTCGTGGCCTTTATCTTCTTCGTGTATATGATGGCGAAGATGCAGTTGAACATAAATTGATAAAACGTTGATATTTATGAAAACAAATATTCTTGATTTGAAGATTATAATATTCCTCTGCATTATCATATTTGCTCCTGAAAAAATTATTGGTCAGGAAATACCTTATTCCGATAAAAAATATGGAGGTTCGGAAGGAGGAATCGTAGGCAAAATATCAGACAGTCATGATGTTACTCCTACCGGACAGTTTTCTTATTCCATACCAATACCAGTTGTTGCCGGAACCGGTGGTGTAAAGCCGGCATTGACCATATCATATAATAGTTCCACAAAAGATGGTCTGTTAGGTTACGGATTTGATTTGGAAGGGTTGTCTATCATAAGCAGAACACCTAAAACACTTATGACCAACAGCCTTGTGAGCTATGTCAATTTCTCATGGACTGATGATTATATGCTTGATGGCGTAAGACTTACAGAACTTGGCATATATTCGAAAGGCGGTTACGAATATCGTACCGAAAATGATAGATTTGCAAGGATTATTGCTGAGGGACAGAAAGAAAATCCTTCATCGTTCAAAGTTTCTACAAAGGACGGCCTTACTTATGAGTACAAACCTAACGGAGGTATTACGGGAAATACTACCGATAAGGTTCTGTTTTGGCTTCTGACAAAGGTTTATGATACTAATGGTAATTATTATATTGTATCTTACGGCGGTAATGCGTCAACAAATGATTGTTGGCCTGTGCGTATAGATTATACAGGAAACAACGAAGCGTCATTAGCCCCTTTTGCTTCAATTAGATTTGAATATGAAGACAATATAAATCCTTCGACATCCTACATTTATGGCAAGGAGGTGAGACGTAGCAAACTGATGTCAGCCATAAGTGTGTATTCAGGTTCAGATTTAGTAAGGACTTTTCGCTTGGGTTATCAGACAGTAAACAGAAAAAGACAACTTATTAAGATAACGGAAAGTGCTTCGGGTGATGTGCATAAAAATCCAACAACTTTCAAATGGCATAATTTGGATAACTTTAATGTTTCCAAAATCAATTATAATCAAACACCATCCGTTCATAAAGCATTGTTGACAGTGGGTGATTTCAATGGTGATGGTAAATCTGATTTCTTTGTTACACCCGAGAATTCCAATGCAGGATGGAATGGTTGGAAAGTTTTTTTAAGTAATGGACAATCATTTAAATTGGCTTCGGAAAACATCTTGGAGGGTAAAAGCACTATTGAACAAGTAGTCTCAGGAGATTTTGATGGTGACGGCTGTGATGATATTGTAATCAAATATCATGAAGACGGCAAATATAAAATATCATTGTATACTGCAGATGCTTCGAGCGAGACAGTGAATTTTGCTTTTCGAAAGACTGTTTTGATTGATAAGAACAAGTATAACATACACACTGTTGAATACAAAGGAGACGGGGTGGCTGATTTATTCCTGTGGTATGATAAATCCAAGCAATATAAGATAATCAGTGCTTTTACAAACACAGTGACGGTAATACCGCTTAATGATATTTATGACGGAACAGTAAATGCAACGGAAAATTGGGACAGAGTGGAATTTGCCGATTTTAATGGTGATGGCCTAACAGACATAATGAATTTGCATGAAGACGGTTACATCTTATATTATAGCAATGGAACTATTGAAATGAGTAAACCCGCAGCGGGCACATGGATGGATAAATATCATGACCTCAGATTCGGAGATTTTAATGGTGACGGAAAAAGTGATATTTTCCTTTCAGGATGGGAGAAAGATCCCAATACCGATGGCTGGGCCAATTGGAATATGCGTTTTTCGAAAGGTGACGGTACGTTTGAAAGATTTGATTTCGCCCGATTGTTTAAGGCAAAGGACAAACAGATTTTCGTGACGGATATAAATGGTGACGGATATGATGATTTTTTTGCGATTGACCGTAAATCGACAGGCTCTAATATGACGACACCGGATGTATGGCTGAACGAAGGTATGGGTCGCGTATACAAACAAACGCGTGGCGATAATATTTACGCACTTGATAAATGGCGCTACTATTTCGGCGATTTCAATGGTGACGGAAAAGTTGATTTCTTGAGTACGGCAAATTGGCAAAGTACGACATGGGATGGCTATCAGTTGTTTCTTATGCCGGAAGATAAGAACAATCTTTTGTCGGAAATCACCGATGGAATGGGAAATACGACCACTGTTGATTATAAATACCTTAGTGATAGAAATGTTTATGAACGAAGGTATGAAAAGAAATATCCCCTTTCGTCAATAGGCAGTTCATGGCCGGTGGTATCAAGTGTCAGTGTTCCTGATGGAATCGGTGGCAAGGCAAAGGTGACCTATAAATATAATAATGCGCTTTTGCATAGGAGAGGACATGGAGTTCTCGGATTCGAAACCGTGACAATAAGTGACGAACTGACGGAAACGAAGACTGTGAATCAATATGAAGTAAACACAGATGAATATGTCATTTCGTTGAAACAGTCACAAACATTCTTGAAAGATAAACTTGTGGCTGAAAAAGATGTGGAAAGCACATTGTTGCGCACACATGCCAAAGTTTATGCGTTATTGCCGAAAATCACAAAAGAGACAACCTATGAGTATAATTCCGGAACTATTTTGTCGGAAGTCAAGACAACAATGAATTATGACAATTATGGCAATGTGACAACGATGGTAACGGATAATAATGGTGAAATCACAACGAACAGGAATACCTATTTTAATGATAAGGATAAATGGTTGCTTGGTCGTATGACTGAATCTGTTGTGACGCGCAGTCATAATGGTAAGTCTGTTACACGAAAATCAAATTTTGAATATAGTTCTGAAACAGGATTGTTAATGTCCGAACATACAGAACCGGATAATAATCAGTTTGGAGTAAAGAAAGAGTATGTACGTGATGCTTTTGGAAATATCATAGAGAGTAAAACCATACCAAATGATGGCAGTACGCCTCGAAAGGAAAAGACTTCTTATGACAGTCGTGGACAATACATCTCGTCAATGACCAATACGCTTGGATTCACAACCACAATGACTGTTGATGAGGCTCTTGGTGTAGAGTTGACATCATGTGATGCAAACGGACAGCAAACGGTAAGTACATATGATGAGTTCGGACAGTTACAGACAGTTACAACTCCGCTTACCAGCAGTCGTTCATGTACGGGGTGGAGCAGCGGTATGTCTGAAGCACCGGTCAATGCTTTGTATTTCACATATACTGATGCCACTGGAGAGCCTTACAGTCTTGAATTTTTCGATTGTTTGGGGCGTTCATTAAGAAAAGTGGGTGTTACGGCCTTTGACAAAGTAGTATATTCCGATATTGTGTACAACGCTAAAGGACAGGTGGAAAAAACATCAGAGCCGTATTTCCCCGGAGAAAGCATATATTGGAATCATAATTATTACGATGATGCCGGCCGCATTATTCGGCAAGTGAGTGCAGATGGCTCGGGAAACACAGTAACATATAATGGCTTCAGCACAACAACTACCGATGCTCTTGGCCGTAATACGGTGAAATCAATAAATAAATCCGGTCTTCTTTCTTACTGTCAGGATATCGGTGGTAATGCCATCGAATATGATTATGACTTGGACGGTAATTGCATTGAGATTAACGGTGGTGGTAAAACAATACTCATGGAGTATGATATCATGGGGCATCGCATCCGTCTTGAAGATTATGAGATAGGTGTTGTCGAGGATACTTATAATGGATATGGTGAATGTGTTTCTCATAAAGATGGCAAAGGCACGACCAAATATCGATATGATGCCGGCGGCCGTCTTAAATTGGAGGAAAGAGCAGATGGAAATATTGAATATTATTATGACAGTCCGTGGAAAGGGGCTGTAAGTTCCATATACGGCCATGAGGCTACCCGGAGCTATTATTACGATGAATATGGCCGTGTCGTTAAGGTCTACGATTATTATGGCGCGGTTTCATATTATACCAAGACAACCTACAACGAACTTGATAAACCCGACGTAATCACATATCCGTCCGGCTTGCAGGTGAAAAACATTTATAATAAGTACGGTGTGCTTATGAAGGTAGCAAGTGCTGACAGTTCAATCGTGTATTGGGAACGCAAAGCCATGAACGCCCGTATGCAGACGGAGGAAGAATTGTTGGGTAATGGCCTTACCGTCAATACAGGATATGACGCATCGACCGGCAGAATAGCTTCAATAGAAGTTCCGGGTATACAAAACATGCAATATAATTGGGATTATGTGGGCAATCTCATTTCTCGCGCAGATATCGGGAAGGGGCTTTCCGAGCAGTTTGTATATAACAACTTTAATTGCCTTACAGAGGTTTGGCGCGATGGAGTGCTCGTGCAGTCGATGACTTATGACGGCTTGGGAAATATACAGACTAAATCTGATGTCGGAAGATTTAATTACAACACAGGTAAAAACCAACTTGTGAATGTTCTGGAGCCGGTTTGCCGTCTTAAGGATTGGTCGGGCATGGAGTACACATCTTTTCATAAGCTTCGCAAAATGAAAGTAGACAATGCCCAAAACCTTGAGTTTAAATACGGAGTGGACAAATCCCGCATCCGCATGGCACGTCTTGATAATGATGAATACCGTCCCACAATATTGGAATGTCGTTATTATGTCGGTAAAATCTATGAGGAAGAACGCAAAGGAAGCGATATAACACAGTTTAATTATATCTTTGTCGATGGAAAGGCCGTGGCAATGAATATCTCGCGTGGGTCTGCGGCCGCCGAAGTTGTCTATCTCCACCATGATCACCTCGGCTCAGTCATGGCTTACTCCGATTCGGATGGCAGATTGGTTCAGGAGTTGAGTTATGACGCATGGGGACGTCGGCGCAATCCGGATACTTGGAATTATTTTTCTTCAGAGACCGATGCCGAAGCTTACGATGTACATGGATTTACCGGACATGAACATATCGATGCTTTGGAGATGATAAATATGGACGGCCGCATCTATGATCCGATAGTGGGACGTTTCCTCTCCCCCGATCCGCTGATTCAGAATCAGGAGTTCTCTTTGAGTTTCAATCGCTACATCTATTGTCTCAACAATCCATTGTCACTTGTCGACCCGACTGGATACAGCTGGATTAGCCGACATTGGAAATCTTTAGTCTCTTCGGCCATAGGTATTGCCGTTGGTGCTATCACCGGAGGTGCCGCCGCAGGTGTCACGGCTGCCATTATAGGAGGTGCTGCTGGAGGAGCCGCCGGTGCTCTTACTGGTGCATTGCTCAATGGTGCTAATATCGGACAAATAGCAAAAGCTACATTTACCGGTGCTTTTTGGGGTGGCATGAGCGGTATATTGAATTTCGCTTCCGCAGGACAGAGCTTGGCAGAGAGCCTCGTAAAACACAGCATGTCACAGGCTTGGCTTGAAGGCGCAATGGGTGGCAATATGTTTCATGGGTTAACAATGGGATTAATATCAAGTTCTAGTTCTATAATATCCTTTAATTATTTATATAATTTAGGTGACTATGGTTCGCTTGCGTTTTCTTTTGTTTTGGGTGGTACTATTTCTGAATTAGGAGGAGGTAAATTTTCGAATGGAGCTATCTCAAGTTCTTTTTCATATTTGTTTAATGAAATGAAACATCATTTTAGTGATAAACAATTAAAAAATATTTATATTGAATATACTAAATCAAAACAATTATCAGTAAGTCAATTGTGTGGTGTTATTGGAGGAGAGTTAGCACCTCTAGAATATATGGAAAATCTGAATGGTTGTGCAATTAGATTAAGTTATGCAATGAATAAAGCAGGATTTAAAATTCCTAATAATGAATATACCTTTAAAGGAGAAGATGGTAGATATTATTTTAAGTTAGCAAGCAAAATGGCAGATTATTTACAAATGTGGTATGTTCGTACTGTAAATGATTCTGGAAGAGTTAGAAATGGATTGGTTTTCCAACATGTCTCGCACATATTTCCTGGAGTCTCAGGACATGTCGATGTTGTTTTCCGGAAATATTGGGGGTCTAAATATGGTGCGGAATTTCCACAAGAAGCTCCATATCAAGATATACGAGGAAAAGTGAAATCAGATATATTTCATTAAACATGAGAAAAGCGTTTTTTTTAATTTGGGTATTATATGTATTAATGATGTTTTCATGCAATAACACCAATATGATTGGAAAATCATGGAAGCAAGATACAACTCTCTGTGTCGTCTTAAACGATATGTTGAACGACTTGAAAATAGAGCCCAACCCTGAGATGCCGATGGATTGCGCTTATTATTTAAGATGCGGAAACGAGTTGTCGAGGTATCGTATAAACACATTCATGGATTTTTACAGCCGGAAGGTGTATAAGATTGTTGAATTGCAAAACTATGCCAATCTTTTTGATGATAAGAATGATACATCCACAGTAGTTGCCAATGACCGACCGGCACAAGTTTATTTTAATACGGATTATGAAAAGAATATCCTTATCCGTAAAGACGTGTTGGATTCGGTTACATCAAAACATCGCTTTGCCGATACATGCACAGTCTTGATGGACATGACGCTTGGTGGTCGGGCAACAATAGAAATCACAAACGAATATTTGAAACGGGATTCTACCATAGCTGTAGCCTTTAACCATAATGATTTGTCTGTTTTGAGCAATGGCGGTGAAGATAATCCCAAGAAATACATCCGTAAGATACTCGCCATATCTTCTTCCATTGATAAACAGTGCTTGTCCGAAATTATTAAAAACAGCAGAATGGTGAAAAACTGGGAAGAAGCTCTCAGACCTTATGATTTGTATTTGGCGGATATGAAATTGAACGATGTGAGGATTATGCCGACAAGTGATTTCTTAAAAACGAATGCTGTGAAGGAAACTGATGATTTGCCGCGTTGTGTTATCTTGTGTCGTGATTTGAATTTGATTTTTATACGCAAATAAATATAATCTATGAAACCATTCAAACTATTGTTTTTCTTCGGATTACTGATGTTTCTCATTTCGTGCACTGATAATAAATCGGTGCGGGAAGATGACGGTATTTACAGAACGTTTGTAAGAGACAGTGTGTTTCAGCGGGCTGTGGAGGATTATGCGAAAGAGAAGTCGGCTCAGCTTGGTAGGGAGGATTTTGCGATATGTGCATACTTCAAAAATTTCGAAGACTCAATCGTCCGGTGTGTGTTGTCGTGTGGCGTGAATCCCGAGAAATGGGATACGCTTCCTTTTAATTTTATTTGTCAGGTTGGCAAACACGATTTGCTGGTGACAATGGCGGCAGAAAAATGTGGAAAGAAACCGTTTTTTAAATTGAAAGAAAGTAGCAGGAACTTTTATACAGACAGATACTCGGGCTCTGTGGATTTAAGCACCGGACACCCAAAGAACGCTGTTCCCAATCGCTATCTCACTTTCTGGTACGGCAGACTTGTTGACAAGACGGAAGCCTACGGGACAGAAGATAAGAAAATAAAGTTTTGTATTAACGGTAAAAACTTAAATTTATAAGATATGAGACACAAATTCAAAACCATCGTCGTGTTGCTTCCAATTGCAATAATATTGTCTGCGGTATCTTGTCAAGACAGTGGGTCGGATGAGTATTATCTTGAAATCAACAATGAGGAACTTGAGCGCGAAATAATCGATTTTATAGAAGAATGTAAGAACATTTCTATCAAAAGGGATTTTACTGTCTCCGTTCATTGTAAAGATTTGAATGATTCCATAAAACGATATACTTTGCTTTATGAGCCTCAAGCAGTTCTCAGTTGTTATCATTTTATATGCAAGGTTGGCGATCGTGATGTGTTGTTTTATATGAACGCAGGTCAAGACAATAGCTGGCAAAGCTTTTTTGAACAGAAAGAGTTTGCTTGGCTTGATATGATGAAAAGAAATTTCCCCGATGAATACGATGCCCGGAAGGAAGAACGTGTTTTTCCCATTATGCTTTATCATGGTCCCAACAGATATCTCACTTTCCTGAATGGGAAATTGATAAATGTTACAAATATGCCGGGTCTCACATTCTTTGACAGGATTAATATCAAGGTTAACGGTAAAGATATGAGACTTTGAGCTTTCCGGAAAAACGGGAGTTGAAATAAATTTGATTTCCCTCGTTTAATTATTAAATAATGAAGAAAGCTGATGAAAAATAAATCAATCTTTTTTACGCTTATGTTGTTTATCCTTTCCTGTGCCGGTTGCAACAGAAGCAAGTGTGATTCAGAATCTGATACGCTCGGTTATAATTATCTTGTTTTGGATAACAAGAATTTGGAGCGCGAGATTGTGGAATTTTCCAAATTTGCGGAGAAGGATACACATGGTGAAGAATATATCATTCATGTGTATTACAGGAACATCAACGATAGCATTTCAAGGTATTGCATTGCATACGAATTTACCCCCGGTTTACTGTTCGCCCATAGTTTATTTATCTACAATGTAGGTGGACAAGACGTGTTTTTCACTATGTCCGGCATAAGTACGTTTTCTCGAAAACGTGATTTCTTTGCTGTAAAGGATGAGGCAATGATAGATATCATGAAAAAATACTTTCCGAAACATTTTGATGAGATGATTAATAAAAAAGGAGAAGAATGTGTTCTAAATCTTTTACATGCAGAACTTTGGTATCTTACTTTTCTTGACGATAAACTGATTGGTAAAACAATAAAGCCCGGATTTTATATGGACAGAGTTCCTGTCGTCATCAATGGTAAAGAGACATGGCTCTGAAATCAGAATATAAAAAATTTGAAGTATGAGAAAATTATTTATATGTTCGATATTATTGCTCGTATTCGTTTCGTGCGGTAGGAAATCTGATGATTATTGTTGTATGGAACTGACAAACAAGGAACTGGAGCATGAGATACTTGAATACACACGAATAAGAAAGAAACTGTATGGCAATGATAAATTCATAGTAACGGTGTCGTATGAGAATATCAACGATTCGATGACTTATTTTGTCATTTCTCACGACAGGACAACACATGAATGGACTAAATATCCCTTTCATTTTGTGTGCAAGGTGGGTGGACGTGATGTGTTGTTCAAGAAGGTATCCTCAAATGACGGTTATAAAAGAGAACCGTTTTTCAATGTGAAAAAAGATTTGAAGGTGAAACTGATGAGGAAATATTTCAAGGACGAATATCGCCAATACAGGAAGGGCAATGCTTATCCTGAATATGTGGATCGCACCAATAGATACTATCTCAAGTTTTCAAATGGTAAGATGATTGACAAATTTGTTCATGATATGTAGTATTATTCTTCCAAGTGTTGGGATGGAAGGTATTTTCTTCGTTACTGATTCGGGATATGTGTATGCAAAATGATTTGCCATTATTTGAAATTTATTTCACTCACGTTATTTAATATGCTAAAACATCAATCCTATTAAAGTTTTAATTATGAGAATCCTTAGAATTTCGTATTTATTCATGTTTTCCTTGCTCCTATTGTTCGGTTGCGAGGATAAAGTAAAAGAATTTGACTATGTCGTATTGAACAATAAAGTGTTGGAACGTGAGATTATTAATTATCGCGGCCGTCCTGACCAATCTCCGGCTTTAGAGGGAGGCAAAGTTTACACAGTGGTTTATTGCAAGTCGATAAACGATACAACCATTCGCTACGCCCTTGATATTTATAATGATTATGATTTCCCGAAATTCTTTCCATTTCATTTTGTTTGTAAGGTTGCCGGTGAAGATGTCTTTTTTGTAATGTGTGGTGGGGGAATAGGTAATCCGTTTCAACATGACTTCAAGCGTTCTGATGATGATTTGAAGCGTTTTCGAGATATTTATTATCCCAACCCTGTCAAGAAGACTCCTGGCGGACAGGTTGCTGTCTGTATCTGCCATCCTGATGTATGTTTTCTCACGTTTGTAAATGGTCGACTTGTTGATAAGTGTTATCAGAAAGGAATGCCTTCTCAAAAGGTGAAAGTAAATATAGACGGAAAGGAATATTTGTGGTGAATGTCAAAAGAAATACATATCTCGTGCTTCTTGCATTATTTGCTTGTATGATGTTTTCATGCAATAATAAATCGGTGCGGGAAGATGACGGTATTTACAGAACGTTTGTAAGAGATAGTGTCTTCTCTGCGGCCGTGGCAGTGCCGCATCCCTACCTTCCTGATTGAGATTTCAAACAGGGATACGATAGCAAACTTACAGATAGTAAGTAGAATCTGAACTCATTATAATTCTCATGGATTTTTTCAGTGGCCTCGTCTTCCCGTCCTACCTTATCATCACGGTTGTCATGCTGTCCCGATCGAACGTCTCGCGAGCCACTTGTTGCATCATCTCGGGCGTGACGGCGTCGATGTTGCGGAAGAGTGTGTCGATGTTTTTCTCCCATCCGTAGTGCAGAAAACTCTTGGCAAAGTCTATCGCGAAGTTCTCGCGGCTGTCGCATGCTATGCCTATCTGTCCCTTGATCTGTTTTTTTGCTGCCGCCATGCGTGTGTCGCTCAACGGTGTGTTCATGAATTTGTCGAGCTCGCGCCGCACCAGTCGCCGGCATTTCTCCACATTGCGTGGGTCGCATCCGAAGTATACCGCCCACACGCCGGTGTCGGAATAGGTCGCCATGGAGCTTTCCACAGTATATACAAGCGCGTTTCGCTCGCGCAGCGACAGGTTGAGCCTTGCCGTCATTGCCGGTCCGCCGAGTATGTTGTTGAGCAGATACAGTGCCATGCGGCGCGGATCGTGTATGTCGTATGCACGGTTGCCGGTCATCACGTGTGCCAGATGTGTGTGCATGTCGAGTGTGCGTTCGTTGGCTTTATAGCAGGGCAGTGTGTTTTGCCGCCCGATGTCGGTTGTCGTGCCGCATGCCGTTTCCGAACAGATGGTATCGTGGCCGGCCCGTTCGAGCATGCGCAGCAGGCGGTTGAAGTCAACATCGCCGTAGGCAAAGAATATGGCATTTGCCGGCCGGTAATGCCTGCGGGTGAAGCGCAGGGCATCGGCTGTGGTATAAGTGCGCAGTTTCTCGGCTTTGCCCAGTATGTTATGGCCGAGCGTGTGTCCGTTGAACACGGTGTTTTCAAATTCGTCGTATATCAGTTCGGCCGGCGAGTCGTTGTAGCTTTCGATTTCCTCGCATATCACCTCGACTTCTTTGTCTATTTCGTTTTGCGGGTAGGTGCTGTGAAACACGATGTCGGTGAGCAGATCGACAGCGCGCGCCATGTGCTCCTTCAGCACGGCGGCATGATAGACGGTGTCCTCCTTGCCGGTGAAAGCGTTTAGGTCGCCGCCCACGGTGTCAAGGCTGTTGAGTATGTGCCAGGCCTTGCGGTGCGTCGTACCCTTGAACGTCATGTGTTCGCAGAAATGGGCCATACCCTCCTCGCCCGGCTGTTCGTCGCGTGTGCCGGCGTTGATGGCATAACCGCAGTAGACCACGGGTGAGGCTGAAGGCAGATGTATCACGCGCAGTCCTGAGGGCATGATATGAGTGTTGTATTTCGTCATTCGATTGAGTTTTGTCTGCGGCAAAATTATAAATATTGATTAAGCGATATAGGGCCGCAATCACTTGCGACCCTATATTTATGTCAACGTTATTTAGCGTTTATCTCCTTGAGCAGACGGTCGGCGTGTCCCCAACGGTCCATCATGAAGAGCACGTAGCGTATGTCCACGCCGATGCAACGTGCCAGACGCGTATCGAAACGGATGTCGCTCGAGAGCGAGTCCCAGTTGCCGTCGAAGGCCAGACCGATGAGGCGGCCCTTGCCGTCGAACATGGGCGAACCGCTGTTGCCGCCCGTGATGTCGTTGTTGGTGAGGAAGCAGAGCTGCATCTTGCCTGTGGTCTTGTCGGTGTACGGGTCGAAATTCCTGGCCGAGAGCAGTTCCTTCATTATCGGTTCTGCCTCATAGTCGATGACCTTGTCGGCACGGTTCATCTTCTCCACGATGCTCTCGGCCGTGGTGTAGTAGCCCGACGGTTGGCCGGCCAGTTCGAATCCGCCCACCTGTCCGTAGCTCAGACGCATGGTGAAATTGGCATCCGAGTAGTGGGGCATATCCTCCTCCATGCGCAGTTTGGCCGCGCAGAGATATCGTTCCTGCTCCTCTATCTGTTCGCTGAGCGGAACGATCTTATCCCTTATCTCTGCCAGACTGGCGAGAAGGTCGAGACCGAATCGCACACCGAGGTCTTTCTTGTACTTCTTGCGGTTGAAATATATCTTCGCACCCTTCTTCATGACCATCGATTTGGCGTACAGATGGTTCACGTATTTCTTGTAGTTGCCGTGGAATTTCTTGTCGATCGTCTTGTAGAAATCCGGCAGATAGGCAGCGTCCACCTTCTCGGCGTAGTTCTTGAGCAGAGCGGCGAGCACCTCCTTGTCGAGTGCCTCGTCCCATGTGTCGCTGTTGTCCTCGAACTCCAAGTATTGGGCGTCGGGGTTGTTCTCGTCACCCTTCACGAGCATGCCGTTGCACAGTTGCATGGAGCGGCTTCCCAGTTCGCTTGTACGCGAGAATGTCTCGCCCCAGAGCGTCAGTCGGCGTGTCAGTTCGGTCCGTTCGGCGTAGAGCTGTTTCATCTTGTCGAAATCCAGTTTGCCCTTCAGATATCCCGTCTCGTCCTGATAGCGGCGTATGCGGTCCTCGTATTCCTTCTTTTGGTTGATGATGCCGATGCTGTCGATGCACTTGTTCATGCCCATCGAGTTTTTCCAGTAGTTGGAGCTCTGGGCGTATTTGGAGTCGTACTTGATACGCACGGCCTCATTGGCGCGCATGTGGCGTATCATGATGTCCTGCTTGAGGCTGCGCACCTGCACACGCGGCGCGTTCTTGGCGTCGCGCATCTCGCGTATGCCGTATGACGAGAGATAACGCTCGGTGGAGCCCGGGTAACCCATTGTCATGGCGAAGTCTCCGTCCTTGTAGCCATCCATCGACACCTCGGCCCAGTGTTCCGGGTGATAGGGCACGTTGTCTTTGGAGTAAGCCGCCGGTCCGTTGGTCTTGGGGTCGGCGTAGATGCGGAACACGGAGAAATCGCATGTCTGGCGCGGCCACATCCAGTTGTCTGTCTCGCCGCCGAACTTACCCATCGACTTGGGGATGGTGAAGACCAGACGCAGGTCGGTGAAATCGCGGTAGGTGGTGGCGTAATACCTGTTGCCCTCGTAGAAAGGCTTGATCTCCAGGCGCAGAGTGGGGTCGTTTATCTTGAGTTGTTTGGACATCTCGTTCTCCAGAGAGTCGAGCAGTTTCTCCTTACCCTCGCGCGAACGCTTGCTCAGTCCGAAGCTCTCCACGTACTCAGTGATGTCGTCCTGGTCCACCATGAAGCTCACGAACATATTCTCGTTGGGCAACTCCTCTTCGTAGCTCTTGGCATAAAAACCGTTGAGCATGTAGTCGTGCTCCACGGTGGAGTGGCTGCGTATGGCCTCGAAGCCGCAATGATGGTTGGTGAATACCAGTCCGTCGGGCGACACCACCACTCCCGAACAGTAGCCCGAGAAATTGACCACGGTGTTCTTGATGGCGTTATCGCTCGTGTACAGCCTCTCCAGTGGCAGTTGGAAGCCGTAGCTCTTCATTTGTTCATACACGGCGTTGGGCAGGTTGCACAGTGTCCACATGCCCTCGTCGGCGTGCACGGCGGAAGCCGATGCAAGCAGAACCGACATTAATAATGCTTTTGTCTTCATATACTATTTGTTTTTGTTTGATTGTCGCGAGAAGCGCCGGCCTATCACCGGCAGGGCCGACAGCGGGAAATCGCGTTTGGCTATCAGTGCCGCAAACACCATGATCAGCACCGTGTTGACGCCCATCGCCGGCACGGCCGGCAGATGATTGTTGGCCGCGCTCATGCCCACATATATCAGGGCGGCCACGGCCACGTAGATGGCGATGTCCTTCAGGGGGTAGGCTATGGGGTAATATCGCTGTCCGGCGATATACGAGAGAATCATCGCCGTGGCATATCCGGCCACTCCTCCCCATGCGCAAGCCATGTAGCCGTAGCGCGGCACGAAGATGATGTTGACGCCGATGAGCACCGCACAACCGATGCCCGAGAACACGGCGCCCCATATCGTGCGGTCGGTCAGCTTGTACCAGAACGACAGGTTGAAGTAGACGCCCATCATTATCTCGGCCGCCATTACTATCGGCACCACGTCGAGACCCACCCAGTAGTCACGGTCGCGGATGATATGGCGCAGCAGGTCGATGTAGCCCGTGACGGTGAGAAAGGCCAGAAGCGTGAAGATGATGAAATATTTCATGGCTTTGGCGTACACCTCGCGGTTGTCGCCGTCCTTCGATTTGCCGAAGACAAACGGCTCGTAGGCGTAGCGGAAGGCCTGTGTGATCATCGCCATGATCATGGCTATCTTGCTGGCGGCGCCGTAGATGCCCAGTTGGGTGTGCACGTCGGCCGAGCGGTAGACGTAGGGGAAGAGCATCTTGTCGGCCGTCTGGTTGAGTATGCCGGCTATGCCGAGGATGAGCATCGGCCAGCTGTAAGAGAGCATGCGGCTCATCAACCGGCGGTCGAACACGTACTTGAAGCCCGTCAGTTCCTTGTAGAAGCACAGCGAGATGAACGATGTGCATGCCAGATTGATGTAGAAGGCGTAGCCCACACCGACCGTCGGGTCGTATATCGTGCCGATGATGTCGGGATGAGTCGTGTAGAGCGCGGGCAGCACTGCGAAATAGAGCAGGTTCAAAAGGATGTTGGCGATGATGAACAACATCTTGAAAGCGGCAAACTTGAGAGGCCGTTTCTGATATCGCAGATAGGCGAACGGTATGCTCTGAAAGGCATCCTGCGCCACCGTCAGGGCCATCACCCAGACATACGACGGATGGTCGGCATAGCCCATGGCGCCGGCCACGGGACGGATGAATATCAGTATTAGCGCCGAGAACGTCAGGGCTACGCTGCCCACGGCGATGAGGATGGTGGGGTAGACGTGCCGGGGGTTCTCGTCGTTCTTGTTGATGAAGCGGAAGAAGGTGGTCTCCATGCCGAACGTGAGGATGACCATCATCAGCGCCACGTAGGCATAGATGTTGGTGATGATGCCGTAGCCGCCGCTGGCAGCGCTTATCTTGGCGGTGTAAAGCGGTACGAGCAGATAGTTGAGAAAGCGTCCCACGATGCTGCTCAGTCCGTATATCGCGGTGTCTTTTGCGAGTGATTTCAGACTTGCCATGATTTTTTTGTCTTTATATATAATAGGTGTATGTTGATGTGTCGAATGATTCATCTCCGGCCCGGGATGCCCGGGACCCTGTGCGCGTGGTCAGCCGAAGAACATGTAGCAGATGGCTATGGCGGCGATGATGCCGGCAAGGTCGGCCAACAGTCCGCAGCTCACGGCGTGACGTGTGTGGCGTATGCCCACGCTGCCGAAATAGATGGCCAGTATATAGAATGTGGTGTCGGTGGACCCCTGGAAGATACAACTCAGCCGTCCGGCCAGCGAGTCGGGTCCGTAGGTGGTCATCGCGTCTACCATCATGCCCCGCGCGCCGCTGCCCGACAGCGGTTTCATCATAGCCGTGGGCAGCGCGCCCACAAAGTCGGGATTGCCTCCGCATGCCACAACAGCCCGGCTGACGCCCTCGGTGATGATGTCCATAGCGCCCGAAGCCCTGAACACGCCGATGGCCACGAGCATGGCGATGAGGTAGGGGATGATGCGCACGGCAGTGGCAAAACCGTCTTTGGCCCCGTCGATGAACGCATCGTAGACGTTCACCTTCTTGCGCATGCCCGCAAAGATGAATATCATTATGATCGACATCAGCATGATGTTGGCCGTGGTGGTGCTCACGGTGTCCATCAAGGCCTTGTCCATGCTGCCGAACACCCATATTATCGTGGCCACGATGGCGCACAACCCTCCGATGCCGACGATCATGGCACGGTTGAGCAGATTGATGTGCTGGCGGACGGAGGTGACGATGATGCCCGCTAAAGTGGAGAAGAAGGTGGCCAGCAGCAGCGGTATGAACACGTCGGTGGGCTGTTCGGCGCCGAGCTGCGCGCGATACACCATGATGGACACGGGGATAAGCGTCAGACCCGAGGTGTTGAGCACCAGGAACATTATCATGGCATCGGTGGCCGTGTCCTTGCGTTTGTTGAGCGTCTGCATCTGTTCCATGGCCTTCAGACCGAAGGGTGTGGCGGCATTGTCGAGCCCCAGCATGTTGGCGGCCAGATTCATGAATATGGTGCCCGTGGCGGGATGGCCTTTGGGTATGCCCGGAAAGAGCCGCGTGAACACGGGCGAGAGCACCCGCGCCAGAGCGTTGACCACGCCTCCGCGCTCGCCTATCTTCATGATGCCGAGCCACAGCGAGAGCACACCCGTGAGTCCGATGGATATCTCAAACGCCGTCTTCGACGTCTCGAACGTGGAGTTCATGATGGCGGGAAAGACGCTTGTGTCGCCCATAAATATCAGTCGCAGCAGCGCGATGACGAAGGCCACGATGAAGAAACATATCCAGATGTAGTTGAGAACCATTGGCTTGAGCGTGATTGGGCGCTGTTCTCCAAAATCCGTATCTGAGACACGTGGGAGAATCAACGCAATATTGTGTTTTAAAGTGCAAATTTATTAATTAGTTCCCAATTACCGAAATTATTTGTGTAAATTAAAAATGTGGGGGTCGGTTCATACGTTGCGGCCCTACATCCGATTGGACGATATTTATTTGGTGACATTTATGAAATTAGGATTGAAATGTTAATTTTGGACACCCGAATACTGTGAGATAATTAAGAATACGCAACTATCTCCGAGGGGAATTAAGGATATTTTTCCTACGATGCCTAACCTTTGGCTTTATATTGAGATATGAACGAAAAATATAAATATGGAATCATGATTGATGGGTGTAGGGCCTTGGGCCTGTTGCGGCCGCAAGGGGGGATATCTTGAATATATTTCGTTCAGGTATGGATCGATTGTATGTCAAGATACAGGTCTTCTTGCGGCCGCAAAAGTTTGCGGCCCTACATCCGATTGAACGATATTAATTTGTTGACATTTATGAAATTTGAATTGAAATGTTAATTTTGGTCACCCTAATTCTGTGAGATAATTAAGAATACGCAACTATCTCCGAGGGGAATTAAGGATATTTTTCCTACGATGCCTAACCTTTGGCTTTATATTGAGATATGAACGAAAAATATAAATATGGAATCATGATTGATGGGTGTAGGGCCTTGGGCCTGTTGCGGCCGCAAGGGGGGATATCTTGAATATATTTCGTTCAGGTATGGATCGATTGTATGTCAAGATACAGGTCTTCTTGCGGCCGCAA
>CAJKQX010000035.1 GCA_905202125.1 uncultured Prevotella sp. | reverse complement strand
ACTTGCATGTGTTAAGCCTGTAGCTAGCGTTCATCCTGAGCCAGGATCAAACTCTACATTGTATAATATCTTTTTGCATTGTAAACAATGCCAATTTTCTGTGCTCAAGATAATCGTACATTTATTGAATCAAAACAAATTGACGGTTTATTTTTCTACCCATGTTCACCGAAAACAAATTCAGTAAACATATTTCTTGTACTACTTTTCTGTCTTTATGTAAATCTGTTCAAAGATCTCTTTCTTGTATCGCCTAAGAGATTTTTGTTCTCAAAAGCGGATGCAAAGGTAATGACTTTTTCAATATCATGCAAGAGTTTTTTGATTATTTTCCAAAAAAATATGCATTTTTCCAACAAAATTGATTTATATCAACCACTGAAAGGACCAAACACGCTGAAAAACAATATTAACATCTGCAAAACGGCAACATATCAAATTTTGCATAATCGGAGAATATGAATGTTTAGAAATATTTATGCCAGACGACACATTATTTATATTATATAAGGGTTGCTGATGAAATCGGAAATAATTCACATTTTTAAGTTAAAATTTTTTGGTAAATTAATTTCACTTTTAGAAAAACGCAAAGCCAAAAATCTGGGAAAATGCCCTTTCGAGCCGATAAAAACATCGCTTTTTTGTCGTTTTTGCCCTTAAGGAGTATGAAAGGAACCCTTTGGGAGTACGAAAGGAACCCTTTGGGAGGACGAAAGGAATCCTTTTGCATGCCAAGTTGGCCACATTTTTAAGATAAAATCGGTCATTATTTAACATTTTGGAAACCTCTCCAAATGTCCGATATAGCATATATTTTTGATATTCAGAGAATTACCTGATACTGGTTATTTTGCCATATTTCGGACAAAGAATTGTCGTGCTCAAAAAAAACGCAAAAATCGGGCGTCAAATTTAACATTTCCCCCGATTTTAGTTGCGTATTCTCAATTATCTCCAGTCTAAGATATCAACAAGAAGAGGAAAAGAAGGTCCGTCACGAAGAAAAATTAATAAAAGAAATTAAATTTGCGACTATCACAATTAATCAGTATTTTTGCAGCCATAAAATCAAAACAAAATCAACACGATAAAAACGACCCGAGACACGGCATCAAGCAACACATGGAATCACTCAAGGAATTATACAAGATCGGAAAAGGCCCATCGAGCAGCCACACTATGGGTCCGCAGAAAGCAGCACAGATTTTCTGTTCGCATAATGGCGATGCAAGCAAGATAGAAGTTGTATTATACGGCAGTCTTGCCGCCACCGGACGCGGTCACATGACAGACATTGCCATAAAGGATGTGGTGAGCAAGATAGCGCCGCTGGAGATAATATGGCAACCAACAGTCTTTCTGCCATTTCATCCCAACGGCATGAAATTCACCGCATACAATGAGTCGGGCATGAAGAAAGACGAATGGACCGTTTACAGTATTGGTGGCGGCTCGTTGTCGGAGGGCGATAATCCGAGATGGCTGAAAGAATCGAAGAAAGAGATATACGATTACAACACGCTTGAAGATATCATGAACTGGTGTAGCCGGCAAGGCCGCGGCTATTGGGAATACGTGAAAGAATGCGAGGAAAGCGACATCTGGGACTATCTGATGGAAGTGTGGAAAGTGATGCAGGAGGCTGTGGAGCGAGGCATCGACCACGAAGGTGCCCTACCCGGCCCGCTCAATCTGCCACGCAAGGCCCCTACCTACTACGTGAAGGCAAGAGGATACAAACAGTCGTTACAGACAAGAGGTCTGGTGTATGCCTACGCGTTAGCCGTGAGCGAGGAGAACGCATCGGGCGGAACCATCGTCACCGCCCCTACATGCGGTTCGTGCGGAGTGATGCCATCGGTGTTGTATCATCTCTCGCGCAGCCACAATTTCAGCGACACGCGCATACTCCACGCACTGGCCACAGCCGGTATTTTCGGCAACGTGGTGAAGAAAAACGCATCCATCTCGGGAGCCGACGTGGGTTGTCAAGGCGAAGTGGGCGTGGCGTGCGCTATGGCATCGGCCGCGGCATGCCAACTGTTTGGCGGCAGCCCGACTCAAATTGAGTATGCAGCGGAGATGGGACTTGAACATCATTTGGGAATGACCTGCGATCCTGTTTGCGGTCTGGTACAGATACCGTGCATCGAACGCAACGCATTTGCTGCCACACGAGCATTGGATGCCAACCTCTATGCAGCATTCTCCGATGGAAAACACAATGTGTCTTTCGACCGCGTGGTACACGTGATGAAACAGACGGGACATGACATACCGTCGCTCTATAAAGAAACGAGCGAGGGAGGATTGGCCAAAGCCATGTCCACAAAATAAGATGAACGATAGGTTGAAAGGATATATTTTAGGTGCCGTGGCCGCAGCGAGCTACGGCACCAATCCATTGTTTGCGATGCCACTGATGAACGCGGGCATCGACGCATACAGTGTGCTCTTTCTCAGATACATGTTTGCCATCCCCATATTAGCAGTGATGATGATAGCACGCAGACGCGGATTCGGTCTGCGCCGTTCGCAAGTGCTTCCACTCATGGCTTTGGGTCTGGGCATGGCTCTGTCTTCACTTACGTTGTACGTTTCGTACACATACCTGGGCACAGCTATCGCCTCCACCCTGTTGTTCATTTATCCCATACTTGTGACCATCATCATGGCCGTGTTTTACAAAGAGCGGGCATCGATGCTAACTATCGGTTGCATAGCACTGGCCACATGCGGCATAGCATTGCTATACAAGGGCGACGCCGAGGGGGCACTCAGCACGGCAGGTCTACTGTTGGTATTACTGTCGGCTCTGACCTACGCCATATACATGGTAGCGGTGAATGGCCGTCGGATGAAAGAGATTCCCACGCTCAAACTCACACTGTATGTGATATTTTTCGGTCTGTTTCTCTTTGCTTTCCGATTCGACACACATTCGATAGACATCCTTCGCTCGGATTACAGACTTTGGATATACGCATTTGCTCTTGCATTGTTTCCCACGGCTGTGTCGCTGTTGTGCACCAGCGTGGCGATACAAAAGATAGGCAGCACACCGGTGGCTGTGCTCGGTGCGTTGGAACCGGTGACGGCCGTGTTTTTCGCTGTGACCGTATTCAACGAGCAACTGACAATAAGACTCATCATCGGCATCTTGATGATAATAACGGCGGTGACGCTCATCATATCCGGAGGAAATATCGATACGCCGTTGCTCCGGATAAGAAAAATGTTTCCGCGGATAAAACGACATAAACAAGAGCAATGATAAAGGCGAAAACAAAGATGCTTCCCGCCTTGCTGACGCACAAAAACGATGATGTCAACAGACCTGTGATCCTCATAACATCAAGCACAAGAAACAACATGACAGCATACAACAATATGAACAAAGAGGACGATCCGACATTGTAAATGCATCTGGCGAACCATAAAGGCAGAGCGTCAAGACCGACAAATATATAATAAAACAGGCACGAAAACGCCACTACCGACATTATCTCAACAATAGCCTTGGCGCTTACGGACAATGGCAGAATATGCCATATATGCCACAACGCATAAACAAGTCCTATGACAGGCAACACGAAAAACAAAAGCATCCAGATTTTCATATTCACCTCAAATAAATTTCATAAAAAGAGAGACTGTGTCAGAAAAGTGTCTTCTTGTCGTCACAGTCTCTATTCTACACCATCATAACACTATGTTCCACGGTCATTTGCAAACCGTGGCCTTGATTATCCTTATATCCTCAAGCGGACGCGCATGAGCATCTGTTTCGACAGACTGTATATCGGCCACGACATCCATACCCTCGATCACTTCACCGAATACAGTATATTGTCCATCGAGATGCGGCGTACCACCAACTGTTTTGTAAACCTCCCTTATTTCGGGCGACAATTTCACATCTCCGGCAGTCCGTTCGTCGAGTTTCTGCTGTGTACGGTCGAGCATGCCGTCTGTAAATGTAGTGCCATAAACAATATAAAACTGGCACATGGAGGAGGCGCGCTCGGGATTGTCGGCATCGCCCTCACGTGCTGCGGCCACTGCACCACGCTTGTGGAACAGCCGGGGAAATCGAAACTCGGCCGGAATTTGCGTTGTCTCAACGGTATTGCCCAAAATGTCGCCCGGATTGGCATGACGACTTGCGGTGTCGCCGGTCTGTATCATGAAATCCTTTATCACACGATGGAACAAAACGCCATCATACATGCCGTCTTCCACCTGTTTGATGAAATTGTCACGATGCAGAGGTGTCTCGTTGTAAAGGGTGATGCGGATATCGCCCTTGTTGGTTTTGAAAAGAATCTCGTGTCGCAATGAGTCCTGAGCAGACAATTGTCCGATAGACAAGAATGCGAGACATATCAATATCAAATGTTTCATAATACTTGCCGATTAATACATTTCATCCGTCGTGAGTTCATCCTTAGTGATCTTCTTGCTATCCATCTTGTACCACACGTATGCGATATAAGCCACCACAAACGGGACAAGAACAGACACAATGGCCATCACCTCAAGAGTAAATTTGCTGCTGCAACTGTTTTGTATAGTGAGCGAGCTTTGCAAATCGGCATTCGACGGATAGAATGCAGTGTTGTTCCATCCGGCGCATAGAAACAATGCCAGGACAACGAGGACCACGCCTATGCCGGCCGGCCATATACCTTTAATATATGTGGCGCTGACGATGGTGCGCACCACCCCATACACCAACAAGACACATCCCACGAGAATGACAAGTGGAAGATACCACATGGTCAACATATTGTGAAGATATTTGAATGGTTCCATCACAATCAAGCCCGAGGCGACATCATAAGCATAACCGTCTTTGGTAAGCAAATGGAACACAAAACCGGCGAAGAACAAAAGGAACGCGACGAAACAGCCAACAAGGCGGACACTGGCTCGACTACGGATATTCTCGTCATCCACATTATTCATTATATAAAGGATGCCGAGTATGCGGGAAAGGAAGAATACGGCAAATCCCAAGACCAGAGTCCACGGATCAAGCAACGCATCGAGTCCATTGCTGGCATTGGCCCACCGACTGATGACGGGTTGCATGCCGTCGACGATATTCATCTTGTCCACAATGAAATTGGAACCATTGAAAAATGTGGCTACGGCTCCGCCGAGCAGCAGCGGTCCTACAATGCCGTTGATCAAGAGAAACCGTTGGAAAGTGCGAGGACCGAGAATGTTGCCCAACTTGTTTTGAAACTCATAGCTCACGGCTTGAAGCACAAACGAGAACAATATTATCATCCAAAGCCAATAAGCTCCACCAAAACTCGTGCTGTAAAACAATGGGAACGATGCAAAAAATGCACCGCCGAAAGTGACCAGCGTGGTGAAGGTGATTTCCCACTTACGTCCCGTACTATTGATTATCATTCGGCGTTCTTCGGCCGTATGTCCCAGACTGAGCATGGAATTGGCTCCCTGCACAAACATCAGAAACACGAGTAATGCACCGAGCAATGACACCACAAACCACCAATAATGCTGCAAAAAATCGTATGTCATAATATTTCTTTATTTAATATTTCTATTTGTGATATTCCGGTCCTTTTTTTATCTGTTTGCACAATATGCTCACCTCGACTGCAAGCAATGTGGTAAACAGAACAAGGAAAATGAAGAATGTAAGTCTTACAGATGCGGCCGGTATGTCCGACACAGCCGCACATGCCGGCAACATGTCTTGTATTGCCCACGGCTGACGCCCCATCTCGGCAACTATCCATCCTGCTTCGCTCGCAATATAAGCCAATGGCAACATTATGATAGCGATGATATGGATCTTCCTGAACTTGGCAATGTCTTTACGATAAACCACAAACAATATGATGGCAAAGAATATAATAAATAGCGAACCGAGCCCCACCATCACGCGAAAAGCATAAAAACAGACAGGAATAAATGGCACAAGTTCAGCCTTATTCTTGATGTATCCATAGCCGAAATACGGCATATTGTCATTAATCTGTTTTTGCAAAAGCGGTAGTTGAGGATCCGAAGGATTCTCTTTCTGGGTCTTCCTGTATTTTGCAAGGGCTGATATAGCGATTTTACCCTTATTAATTTTCTCATCGACCGACATTTCTCTTGTGCCATCAGGGCGTTGATATCCGTTGAGGATATCGTTTACGCCGGGAACATATCCGTCCTTATCGTGTGTGGCAAGCATCGACAATCCGTTCGGAATGGCAATGCGCAACGGAGCCTCTTCGCCTTTGGCATAGTCTGGCTGGACAAAAGGATTGACGGCAGCTATCGCAGTGAGGCTCATGCCTGTGCCTCCATCATAAAGTGCCTCCATAGCGGCCAGTTTCATCGGTTGTACCTTCGCTATCTTGACAGCCGAACCGTCTCCGGTCATTGCAGCAAGGAGTGAGGCCGCCAAACCGACAATTGCACCTATCTTGATACTTGCAATAGCCAATTTTTGTTCGCGGTGTTTATACAAATACCAGCAACTCACGGCCACCGTAAAGACAGCTCCCACAATCCAAGATGATATTACCGTATGGAAAAACTTGTCTATCGCAACGGGTGAAAGGGCAACATCAGCAAAGTTGACCATCTCGTTTCTCACTGTATCGGGATTGAAACTGCATCCAACAGGATATTGCATCCACGAATTGGCCACCAATATCCACCATGCCGAGATGGTGGCACCGAGACCTGTCAACCAAGTAGATGCAAGATGAAAACCGGCTGAAACCTTCTTCCATCCGAAAAACATCACGGCCACAAATGTACTTTCCATAAAGAATGCGACAATGCCTTCTATGGCAAGCGGTGCACCGAATATATCTCCCACGAACCATGAATAGTTGCTCCAATTGGTACCGAACTCAAACTCAAGGATAATGCCTGTGGCAACACCCATTGCAAAATTCACACCGAACAGACGTTGCCAAAACACTGCAACATCCTTCCAGAAAATATTCTTTGTCCTGTAATAACACGTCTCCATCACTCCCATAATGAGTGCAAGTCCCAAAGTCAACGGAACAAAAAGCCAATGATAGATGGCAGTCAGTGCGAACTGAGCTCTGGCCCAGTCTATGGCCGATGCATCCACGGATAATAAGAAATTATTCATAATAGATATTTTTTATTTAGATTTCATTTAACGGTCGGTCAGTTGAGTTGAAACATAATCGGCTTCGCAACCTTCTGTTGTATTCTGCCTGATAAAATTAGGAAAGAAAAACAACTTCAATATCACAAATATTATAAACAACTTGATTGCTATCACAGCCCACAATGTTCGGCCGAGCCTCATATTGGCAAAGCCTTCACAATAAAAATGATATATTTTCCTAATTATTTGTATCATACAGGACAAGCAATAGTTTAATAGTAAATAAAAGACACGCAAATATAAAAAAATAAATTCAAAATTGTTCTTTTTTTCCTTAAAAATACCAATTTAAAGTATATTATAAATTTGCTTTTGGAAAATTGTTGGTCAATTGAGATAAAACGCATAAATTTGCAATGACAAACTAAAAAACAAATAGATACGACATAGATATGAACAAGAAAATTTGGATAACTTTCTCTATTGTGGGAATTTTGTTGATCGCAGGCATAGTATATCTTGTGAACGACCTTCAGAAACAGAAACAAGAGAACAAAGCTATGCAAGAACTGGCCGAACTCGACAAGAAGGAGATGGAAAACGAGTACAAACAGTTCGCCAACCAATACAGCGAAATGAAAAGTCAGATAACCAATGACTCACTTATCGCACAACTGACAGCCGAGCAAGAGAAGACTCAAAAATTGCTCGATGAGCTCAAAAGCGTAAAAAGCAGTGACGCAAGAGAGATTGCCCGTCTGAAGAAAGAATTGGCGACAATGAGAGCCGTCTTACGCAGTTATGTGATAGAAATCGACTCGCTGAACAGGCTCAACCAAAATCTCATGAATGAGAACACTCGTGTGAAAGGCCAGTATTCGGAGGCCATACGCCAGATTGAAGGCTTAGGCTCGGAAAAGGCATCACTGTCCGAGAAAGTGGCTATCGCCGCTCAACTTGACGCAACAGGCATCAACATGACCTTGCTCAACAAACGCGACAAATCCACAAGCAGTATCAAGAAATGCAAGAAGATACAGGTGAGCTTCACCGTTGCCAAAAATGTGACGGCAAAGAGCGGCATGAAAACATTCTATGTACGCGTGACCACACCTACCGGAGCATTGCTTGGAAACGGAGGCAGTTTTGAGTACGAAAACCGCACTCTGCAATGCACGATGAAAAAATCCGTGGAATATGGCGGTCAGGAAATCTCGCTCAACACTTTCTGGGAAGTATCCCAGACATTGGTAAGCGGCACATACCAAATCAGTATATTTGCCGACGGAAACATGATAGGTTCAAAAAGCCTGACATTTAAATAACACCCAATAAACAAATGAACAGAATATTAAATATATTCCTGTTTCTGTGCATTACTGCATCGGCCGCAGCTCAACAGACACTAAGTCTTGACAGCTGCCGTATGCTTGCCTTGCGCAACAACAAACGTCTTGGAATATCCAGGATGAAACAAGATGTAGCGCGCAATACAAGCAAGATAGCCAAAACAAAATATCTACCGAAAATAGATGTGATGGGCGGATATGAATTTACCAGCAAGGAAATTTCCTTGTTGAACGGCAATCAGAAAAATGCACTGGTAAATATAGGAACGACCTCAAGCACACAATTGGGAAATGAAATAGCACCTATAATTTCAGGGTTGGCCCAACAAGGTGTATTGACCCCGGAACAAGCAGCCCAACTTGGAAATATATTCAATAAGGTGGGAACATCAATGGGCGATGCGCTCAATCATAGCGGACAGCGAATTGTCGATGCTTTTGACACGGACACAAGAAACATGTTCATGGTTTCTGTCATGCTCAAACAGCCAATATACATGGGCGGTGCCATCGTTGCAGCCAACAGAATAGCAAGCATCAATGAGGCTCTCACACAAAACGAGACTGAGACCATCACACAGAACACGATATACGAAACGGAACAAGCATACTGGACAGTTGTATCGCTGAAACACAAGCAGAAACTGGCCAACAGTTTTCTTGAACTCGTAAAGAAACTGGATGACGATGTATACAAAATGATACGCGAAGGTGTTGCTACACGAGCCGACGGACTAAAAGTGGACGTCAAGGTGAATGAAGCGGAGATGACCGTGACACAGGTAGAAAACGGTCTGTCATTGGCCAAGATGTACTTATGCCAATTGTGCGGACTGCCATTGGATAGCGACATCACCTTATCAGATGAAGAAAACGGCAATGTCACATCCGAAGATAAGCAATTCTTGTCGGACAAAGAGACTGCCATGAGCAACAGGCCGGAACTGAAAATGCTGGAAAATGTAGTAGATATAAGCAAGCAAAAGACAAAAATAGCCAAGGCTTCATATCTGCCACAGATAGCCATGACGGCCGGATACCTGACCACCAATCCCAATATATACAATGGATTTGAGAACAAATTCTCAGGAGTCTGGAATGTGGGAGTAATGGTCAAGATTCCCGTGTGGAACTGGTTTGAAAGCGAATACAAAGTGCGCTCAAGCAGAATAGAAACCACAATTGCCAATATGGAGATGGATGAAATCAAGGAAAAAATAGAACTTCAGGTGAGCCAGAGCAATTTCAAAGTGAATGAAGCGAGACGCCGATTGGCTATGGCCCAAAAGAATGTGAAGAGTGCCGACGAGAATCTGCGTTGTGCCAACATCGGTTTTAAGGAAGGTGTGATGCAGACAACAGAGGTCATGGAGGCACAGACAGCATGGAGACAAGCACAATCACAACTTATTGATGCTGAGATAGAAGTCAAACTTTGTCAAATAAATCAAAAGAAGGCACTTGGTGTCTTGAAAAGATAAGCATTATGTCAGAGAAAATACAACACAAGAATATCATGAAAGCCGTTGTTGCCTCAATCGTAGTAATGGTCGCAATAACAGCCATCGCCACATTGTCGCTGAAAAGCGAAGATGAGATAATACAAGGACAGATTGAAGTGTCCGAGTATCGTGTGTCGAGCAAGATTCCAGGCCGTATCCTTGAGATTCGGGTCAAGGAGGGCGATTACGTCAAAAAAGGAGACACATTGGCCATACTCGATGCCCCTGAAGTGAAAGCAAAGAAGACTCAGGCCGAGTCGGCGGAGAATGCAGCATCGGCCATGAGCGATATGGCCAACAACGGAGCGCGCAAGGAGCAGGTGCGTACAGCTCTGGCATTCCTACAACAAGCCAAAGCCGGATTGGAAATAGCCCACAAATCATACAACAGAGTACAGCGACTGTTTGACGAAGGGGTGATGACTGCCCAAAAGCGCGATGAGGCCTTTGCCAATTACAAAGCACTCGAAGCACAGGTCAAAGCTGCCCAAAGCCAATACGACATGGCAGTCAACGGAGCACGTATGGAAGAGAAAAGAGCTGCTGCGGCACAGGTGAACAGAGCCAAAGGTGCTGTTGAGGAAGTCAACTCCTACATCAACGAAACGATGCAGATAGCCCAAGCCGAAGGCGAGGTGAGTGATATCTATCCCAAAACGGGCGAACTGTTAGGAGCCGGCTCGCCTATCATGTCCATCTCCATGCTCAATGATATGTGGGGCACATTCAACATTCGAGAAGACTTTCTTGGCGATATGAAAGTGGGAAGCACATTCACAGCATACGTTCCGGCTTTCAAGAGAAATATAAAGATGAAGGTCTACTACATCAAAGATCAAGGTTCGTATGCCACATGGAAAGCGACAAAATCGAACGGTCAGTACGACCTTAAGACTTTTGAAGTAAAAGCCCGACCGATTGAAAAGTTAGACGGACTGAGACCAGGCATGTCCGTGATAATCAAGAAAAGCAAATAAAAGTGCAAAACAACTGTCATACCAATAGGATATTCAACATTGCAAAGCGAGAATGCTTCAGGATGAAATCCAATCCTGTGTATTTGCTTTCACTTATTGTGTTTCCTGTTTTTGTCATGATATTCTTCACATCTCTGATGAGCGAAGGACAACCACAGAGCATGCCTGTAGGTATCGTGGACCTCGACAATACATCCACAACAAGAAAGATAACGAGGACGTTGGACTCGTTTCAGAATACGGAAATAGTAAGGCAATATCCTGACTTCAATTCGGCACGTCAGGCAATGCAACGAGATGAAATCTACGGTTTCATGTATTTTCCCAAAGGATGCACCGACAAACTGATATCATCACGACAACCCGACATTTCCTTTTATTACAGTTACACATCGCTCACGGCCGGCGCTTTGTCTTTCAAGGATTTCAAGACCGCTGCCACACTCGGCAATGCGGCGATGGGTTCAGCGGTGATGAAGGCTAAAGGTCTCACGGATGATCAGATAAAAACGTTCCTTCAGCCGATTGTTGTCGACTTTCATTCGCTCGGCAACCCGTGGATAAACTACAATATTTATTTGAGTACGGCCGTCATCCCGGGATGTCTTTTTCTTCTCATATTCTTGATTTCGGCATATTCCATAGGCACCGAGCTCAAAAACAATACATCAAAAGAATGGATGGATATGGCCGGCGGTAGCGGTTTGATAGCGATGACAGGCAAATTCATGCCTCAATTCTTTATCAATATGGCGGTTTTCGGAGGATATCTGTTCTATATCTTCAATATTCTGGAATTTCCCCATCCCGGAGGCACATGGCCCATCATCATCCTATGGCTGTTGTCCGTAGTAGCAGCGCAAGGATTCGGAATATTGATGTTCGGCATCTATCCTTCGCTCCGCATGTCGATGAGCGTGTGCTCATTGCTTGGAGTACTTAGTTTCTCTATGGCCGGTTTTGCATACCCCGTATTCTCTATGGACACGGGCCTTCAGTGTTTGGCAGTCATTTTCCCGTTGCGCCACTATTTCATTATCTATGATGTTTGCATTCTGAATGCTTTCCCGCTTTCATACGTATGGCTCAATTTTCTGATAATGACAGTTTTCGCCTTAGCGCCCCTACTTGTCATCAATAAGATACGCAAAGCAATGTACGAATACGTTTATATCTCATAAAATTATGAATATCATTGCAGACATAAGCAAAAACATAAACGCCGTATGCGCAGAATGGGCCGAGGAACTGAAACTCATATTCAAGGATGAGGGACTGTTGATATTCCTCATCCTATTGCCTCTCACCTACCCCATAATTTATTCATGGATATACAACAACGAGATTGTGCGTGAAGTGCCTGTCGCCGTGGTTGACAATTCGCACAGCAGGACATCGCTATGCCTTATCAATAAATTTGACGCATCACCGGATGTGGAGGTGGCTTACCGATGCAACGATGTGGATGAGGCCCGCCAACTGCTGGGCAAGCAGGAAATATATGGGGTGATATATATTCCCGAGGATTTTGAAACGAGGCTCAACAGGATGGAGCAATCCACCATAAGCATATATGCCAATATGGCGTTCATGCTGACCTATAAAGCGATTTTTCAGACAGCGACAGCCGTTACGGCAAATTTAAATTCGGAGATACAAATCAGCCTGTCGGGCAATTACACCGAACGTGAGAACGAAATACTCACTCAGCCGCTCAAGATTGAGGAAACAGCCATTTTCAACAATACGGGCGGATATGGCAATTTCATTCTCCCCGGAGTGCTCGTACTCATCATCCAACAGGTGCTATTGCTCGGTGTGGGAATGAATAATGGCACAAGATATGAACGTCTGCTCAACGGCAATACGGACGCTCGGCATGAGATACAGTCGGGACTATCGCAATCGGTTATTGGCAAGACATTGTGCTATTTCATGCTGTTCGCCCTGATTTCAACATACGTGCTGCTTGCCGTACCCAAAATATTCAATTTCGTACAGATACCACGGATACCGCAATACATCCAATTTGTAATACCCTATCTGCTATCGTGCATATTCTTTGCCATGACGGTATCATTCTTTGTGCGCCAACGCGAAAATGTGATATTGATTGTAGTCTTCACATCCATAATATTCCTGTTCATGTCGGGAATGTCATGGCCTCAAAGCAATATTCCGAAATTTTGGGAGATATTCTCATACATTTTCCCGTCAACATTCGGAATACATGCTTTCATCCGAATCAATACGATGGGTGCCGAGTATTCGGACATCGCTACCGAATGTAGAAATCTGTGGATACAGGCCGGAGTGTATTTCATCACGGCGTGTCTGGTGTATCGAGATATGAGAAAGAAACAAACGAGAGCGGTCAAGCAATGATTGTTTCCTCACACTCCTTGACCGCCATTTATCTTTAGGCAAAGCAAGACATCGCCCATTAAATGGTTCTCCCGAAAATTGGAGTGAAATGTTAATTTTTACCACCCGAAATATAGGAGATAATTAAGAATACGCAACTATCTCAGGAATAAATGTTAAAATTGTGTCCCATTTTTGCGTTATTTTCGACCGAGATGGTTGGGGAGGCCGAAATACGCTAAATTTTCGGCATTTACATAAATCTCTGTATATCAACGCAATATGCGGTTCATAAATTTACAATGGCCTCAAAAACATTGAAAAACCACCGAAAATATCTCCAAAAAGTGCCCGACTTGGGTTCCGAAAGGGGCCCTTTTGTCCCCCGAAAGGGTTCCTTTCGCACTCAAAAAGGGCCTCTTTCGCAAATCAAGTAGATAAAAATCGGTAAATCGGACGGTTTTTACCGTCTGTTTTGGTCATTTTCCTCGTTTTTGGGCTTCGTATCTTTCTAAAACGGAAATAAATCCTGCAAAAACGAAATGTTAAAAATTTGGATTTACATGCGGGACTTTTAGGTATCAATTAGGTAAGAATGTAGGGCTGCAACCTGTTGCGGCCGCAAGAAATTCCATGCCATAACGTCAAATTCAAATCGTTTTTATGACACGTAAATCGTAATACCCGGTAGCAATATTTATTTACGGAAACCATCCTTGCAGCCGCAACAGGTTGCGGCCCTACATCGAATTACCAAAATATGTCTTGTAATCAATTATTTTCGGTTCATCACTACAAAATCCTAATGAACCATAATTATTTGGACAGCTGTTTGTCTACAAACTCCACAAGTTCATGTCCACGCAATCCTGTGGCAAGAATCTTGCCTCGTTTGTCAACAACAATCGTATGTGGAATAGCTTGCACAGAGTTGTCCTGAGCAGCCGTACAGTCCCAACCTCTAAGCTCGGAGAGCTGCATCCACAACATCTGATCTTCATCCACAGCCTTCTTCCAGGCATCGTAGTCCTCATCGAGCGAGATGCCTATGATACCAAGCCCCTTATCTTTATAATTGTCGTACATATCCACCATGACCGGCATTTCACCGCGGCAAGGACCGCACCACGAAGCCCAGAAATCTATAACCGTGATTTCGTGCTTTGCGATTTCCTCGGATGTAGACACTTTGTTGCGATCCAAGTCGGCTATGTCATAGTTTGCAAAAAAATTTTCCACGTGCTCCGTCGTTACACTCTTTTGCGTGGAAACGATATTCTGCTGAGGTCTCTTTGAATGACACGCAGCGAGAACAAGTCCCGCTGCTGTCAGTATGATGATATTTTTTGTGCTCATAATGCAATTATATGAGATACTGCGAACTGATGCTTTCGTTGTTGATAACGCGGCGTATGGTCTCTGCTATCATGTTGGCCACAGAGAGTTGTTTCACTTTGGCGCAACGATTTGAATAAGGGATGGAGTCTGTGAACACGATTTCCTCAAGTGCCGAGTTCTGTACGCGTTCAGAAGCGGGACCACTCATCACGCAGTGCGAAGCACAAGCTCTGACGCTCTTTGCACCGGCTGCCTTCATTATGTCTGCCGCTTTGGTTATTGTACCGGCTGTATCAACCATATCGTCAACCACAATCACATTTTTGTCTTTCACATCACCAATAATCTGCATACTTTCCACCACGTTGGCACGAGCACGAGTCTTGTTGCACAACACAAGCGGACAACCCAGATATTTGGCAAATGTGCTGGCGCGTTTAGAACCGCCCACATCGGGAGAGGCAACAACAAGGTCTTCCAGATGGAGACTCTGGAGATAGGGCAACAATACTCCCGAAGCATAGAGATGGTCTACCGGCACATCAAAGAATCCCTGTATCTGGTCGGCATGCAAATCCATTGTTATGAGTCGGTCGATACCGGCAGCACTGAGCAGATTGGCCACCAGTTTGGCACCGATACTGACTCTGGGTTTATCCTTACGGTCTTGACGAGCCCAACCGAAATATGGGATGACGGCGATGATATTACGTGCAGATGCTCTTTTGGCAGCATCGATCATCAAGAGCAATTCCATCAGATTGTCTGAATTGGGAAATGTGCTTTGTACCAAGAATACATCGCGTCCACGGATTGACTCTTCGTAAGAAACAGCAAACTCACCATCAGAGAATCGGGTGACAACTAAGTTTCCAAGCGGACAATCCAAGCTGGTGCAGATTTTTTCTGCAAGGTATCTCGAACTTGTGCCCGAGAATACCAGAAAAGAGTTATTTGCACTCATTTTGTTTTTCTTTATATGTTTAATTTATTATCTTTTTCAATTTCTCAAAATGATTCATCAGTTCCTTGAAATCGGTCTGACTGTGGATCTCAAACTTACTCCAGAGGTCATTGCAGATGACCACTCCGCCAAAGCCGAGCTGTCTGGCTATCTGCAGATTATCGCAAGTCATACCGCCGAGAGCATACACTTTCTTGTCTATCAGGCCCTTGTCTGCGGCAAGTTCCAAATCGTTCATAGTAAAGTCCGACTTTTGGTCACAACCGATATGGCTGTCGAAAATATTCTTAAGAAAAATATAATTTGATTGTTTCTTCATCTCCTTGAGCTCGCTCAAGTCACTACACGTGCGACCGATGCGACCCTTGTAGCCCGATGGCGGTGCAAACTCCGGAGTGTCAAGATGTATTCCAGACAAATTATATTCGTCTTTCAAGTAAAAATGGTCATGCACGGTTATCCTTCCATGATAATCTTCGGGAAGGAGCGAGAGCAAACGCTCGGAATATATGGGTGAAGAACCCGGCTTATATAAATGCAGGTTGTCCATCCCTTCGTCAAAAAGAGTGGCAAGTATTTTGTCTTCTTCCACAAAGAATGTGGATTTAGTCATTATTATTAACTTCATCGCCCGATTTTCTTTTCAAATGCAAAATTATTAATTTTCTATCAAACATACAATTATATTCAGTATTAAAATTCAAAACATTGAAACTAATAATATAAATGCATTTGTCTGACGACATCAAGAAAGTACGGTAATTCCGGTTCCGGTCGCGTCCTCATTATCATTTGTCAAACGTGATGGAAACATGAGTGAATCCCATAGAGCGCATGAGTTGACCAAATTGGGTGATGGCATTTTGTCTTGCAATCTCCATGTTTTTCTCCGTCAGACAGCGTTCGGTCATGGCGTTGTAAGCACGGTGATACATATCTTTGCGGTCTTTGTGGCTCCATTTACCACTTTCATAAAACGACCGTGTGCGAGATTCATCGATGAAACGGCTGTCAAGCAGTTTGACCTGGGGCAACACGACCATTATCGAGTCGCCGGAAGCCGTTATCCAGTCATCACCTGTATCGTGCATGTCGATGCCCAAACGTAGTGTGCCATAATAGATACGCACCAATACATCATCGCCAAACAAGCCGTGCCGTACCGTGTCAACAAGTTCTTCGTTGTCAATAGCCAGAAACTCCCATTGGCCGATACTCTCGATGGAGCGTATCTGTGTGGGCGTGATATCTATCTTTCGATTTTTTTCGATACTGAAAGAGTTGTCCTTGTTATAATAAATCAGCACTCCTGCAACGATTGCCACTGCCAGGATCGCAAGTACTGTCCATGTCCACGGCATCATCATCAGACGTGCCATTCTGACTATAATATTCGAAGTGCCATTGTTCTTATTTCCCATATTCGGATGTAGGTTTGTCCAATAATTGTTCGAAATCGTTGGGTGAGAAATTCTTGCGGAAAGAAATGACGATGTCTTTCTCTTCATATCCCATCTGTCTGATCATCGGTATGAGCGTCTTGGCTGCACTTTCCTGCGCCAACTGTGTGATACCCATCGCCGGTATGTCTTTGACGATGGCCTGACGTCCCTGTTGCTCGTAGTTGCTGAGTTCCTCATCACTGAAATTGCTACGCAGCAAAGATACATATTGTTTGATTTCAGTGTGCGCTATACGTGTACTTGTGATGATGATTCGAGGATCGGGCAGTATTATCTCAATCTGATTGTCGGTTTTTCTGACGTTCGTCTTATCGAATTTCTCGAAATCGATGTATGCCTTTATCGTTGCATCCATAGGTATTGCCACTTTTCTCTTGCCTGCCGGCAACTCGATATCATAGTTTTTCTTCATAAACGACCCTTTGATACTGAGTTTGTCGTCGTGGGTGATAATTTTGTGCACCTGATATTCAGCGGTGTAAAGTCGAGAACACTTTTGTATTTGAGTTATCAACATCGGAATTGTGTCAATCCGGCGTACCTCTCGGTCTGAGGCCGAGTTGCCGCATGACATGACAAATGCCGAAATCGACACAATTAATATATATAATGTATTTTTCATAAGCAATACATATCATTTGCGGCAAATTTAAATAAAATCTCCGGCATAGACGAATAATTCCCAAAAACTTTATAATGAATATCTCCATCAAAGATAAGGAAAAGGCTAAAAGCAAAGAAAAACATTATTATTATTAAAAAAATCAAGAAAATATTTGGTGGATACAGAAAAAGTCATTACCTTTGCAACCGCAATTAAGAAGCAAGGCTCCGTAGCTCAACTGAATAGAGCATCTGACTACGGATCAGAAGGTTCCGGGTTTGAATCCCAGCGGAGTCACACAGAGACTGAATACAACATCATGTTTATTCAGTCTCTTTTCTTTTTGGTATGAGCCATCAGGTAACAGCGAAAAGCGGAACTATCATTCCACCCTTCACCATTCCCAATCTCTTCATTCTATTATTCCCGCATCAGCCCATTGTTTCATCACATCCTCCGAATCCTTAAGCGCGACAACCTCCGCTATCTCATACTCTTCGACGAGCAAACGGGCGAGCACGGATGCATCAAAATCCTTATCCTGTATCTTGTTCCATAAATAAGCGGCACTTTTATTCATGCTTATTATATTGGTAAAATCTATGTTTTCCTTACCTTCGGCTACTATCACATCTTCGCCGCAGATATTTCTCAAGTTGAATCCTTTTTTGGTTCTCATAATATGATTTGTTTAAATATAGTCTTGTTTCTGTGATTGAATGACGGGATTGCGTCCGATGTCAAAAGAATATTTGCCATAAAATCATTCACTCACGCAAAGCCTGCGATATATGAAAAGCAGATATCGCCGTATGGGAAAAAGAAAATTCCACACGACAGAATACAATATCCATCCCGGTGAGTTTGTCTTTTCCAGCGTGGAGCGTCCCTTGCGATAGAATCCTATGACATATCCCTTCAGATCGCTGCGCTTACAATATTCGCAGTTCATATTGCCATCACCGCGCAACGTGATGTCATCACCGTTAATCTTGATGATGCGATGAATGACATACACCTTAGGTTGCGTTTCTGCCAGAACGATATCACCTTTTCTGGGAATTCCTATTTTTCTTATTAATGCTTTGTCCCTATTGTTTTCCAGATATGGCCGCATGCTGTATCCCCGCAGATTGATTGTCACGGTATGGCCTTCGTCCAACAATTCGATTATCTTGGGTACGAACACGCTGTTTGCATATTGCACCGTTTTCATTTTGATATTACTTTGTGGCATAATATTGCAGCATCTTTATTGGGCAGACAATGTAGTGTATAAATGTCTGTTGTTTCTATTACTTTGGATAGCGTGGCACAGAGGTTGCCGAATATCTCACGATCCCATTTCATTGTCGAGCACGAGGGCAACAATGACGCGAGAGCCGTAACAGGCGATTCCTTCTCAATACTGTTTTCCAAGCCTCGCGCTATTCTCGTGATTGCGCCAAGTCGGGCTTTTGTATTTCTGTAACAAGGCGTCTTGCCGCTCCACGGACTTCCGAAGATATATGCCCGATCATCAATTATCCTTATTATCGGGCAGTCATCGTTCATCAGGTCGCAGTTTTCTATATGGCGCAGCCACATACCCACATGCGTACTTTTTCCCGTTCCGCTTTTGGCGATGAATGCATAACCTTTGCCATTGTGTCTCACCAACGACGCATGAACGAGCAACAAGTCTTTGTAACTGCCTTTGAAGGCCATCGCCAACATCAGTGCGTTGTTCAGCCCGAAGCGTCGCATGTGGTGAGTCCCATACAGGGCACACCTGTTGATTGAGAAATCTTCATTTGATTTCAGGAAACAACATTTATTGCCAATGATGTCTCTGACGATGAACTGATATCCCCCATCATTTGGATTCAGCGTTTTTGCAACACTTGTTATGCCGTTGCCTGTATCGAAATTTCGGATAAGTTCGATGTCCTCCTTACGGCTCGGCCGGATAGTATCATCCACATCCATTTGCAGAAACACGTCTTCGGCAGGCGTCTGAAGAGCGAAATTCCGAAACGAGGGAATAAGCGTTTCGTCATTGACCGTCGATTTTATGAAATTTATATTTATGTTCAGTTCCGCTATTCGATAGTATCGTCTTTCTGCATTCGGCATCAGCAAATAGTTTGAATATTATATGAACAACCGGCCTATGGGATAGTATCAGAAAACAAAAAAAAGAAAATGAGCGCTGACGGATTGCCTGTATTCGGGATAATCCTGTAACATTCATTTCCTCATCAATCATTTCTTTTTATTGTCTATTTCATCCTCATCCGGGGAGATGTGTCTGTATCGGAAATCGCTGAGAAGAACATATTTCACTTCGAAATTCCGCTTCTCCGTATACATTTTTCTTAATTTTGTATATTTCTTCTCTATCTTTTTCTTGTCTTTGGCATACATCGTAATGCAAGTGGGATAGTTCATGCCGTTTTTTTTCAGATAGTCACGCAGTTGATAAGAATAGTTATCCCGGCTGTACAAGAAACCGGTCTTTCTGTCAACCCACGCCGAATCCAATTCTTGTATTTCGGTGAAATATGCCGTTGAATCTTTGAATGACGTCGCAAATCCATAGACATAAAGTTTTGTTCTTCTGTTTGCAGCAAAAATCATTGTTGTCAACAATGTTGTGAGTGCCAATATAGCAATACGCGTTTTCATCTTTTGTTATATTAACTGTTTATTGTCCTAAATATGTTTTTAATATTTTACTTTTCGTATTCTTACGCAATTTTCTGATTGCCTTCTCTCTGATTTGTCTTACCCGCTCACGCGTAAGGCCGTATCTCCGTCCTATCTCCTCCAATGTGCACTCCTGCTGGTCTATTCCGTAGAAAGCCTTGATGACATTGCGTTCCCGTTCATCGAGTGTTTGCAATGCTCCGGCTATCTCGTCACGCAACGACTGGAGGACAAGTGCGTTGTCGGCTTCAGGCTCATCCGTGTTTGGCAGAATATCCAGAATATTTCCTGTATTACCGTCGGAGAGCGGTGCATCGACGGATACCTGGCGGCTGTTCATCTTCAGCACATCCTCGATTTTGTCTTCGGGCAGATCCGTATTGTCTGCTATTTCGTTGACGCTGGGATGTCTTTCGTTTTCCTGTTCAAATTTAATCAAGGCCCGATTGATTTTATTTACCGAACCTATCTGATTGAGTGGCAATCTCACTAAGCGACTATGCTCGGCTATTGCCTGCATGATGCTTTGTCTGATCCACCAAACAGCGTATGAGATGAATTTGAAACCTTTGGTCTCATCAAATTTCTCGGCCGCTTTTATCAATCCCATATTGCCCTCATTGATCAGATCAAGCAAGCTTAGTCCTTGATTCTGATACTGTTTGGCCACTGAGACAACAAATCTCAAATTGGCTTTTGTGAGTTTCTCAAGTGCTTTTTTGTCACCTTTTCTGATACGGATAGCCAATTCCGCTTCTTCTTCAACCGAAATCATTTCTTCGTGACCTATCTCTTGCAAATATTTGTCAAGAGATACACTTTCTCTGTTTGTAATTGATTTTATGATTTTTAGTTGTCTCATTCGGGATGATTTGTATATTTATGAATTTTGCAAATATACTTAATTAATTTTACACCAACAAATATTTTCCTTTTATTTGTTTCACAATAAATAAAATGTGGCACAGACATATTATCCGTACCACATTTTTTCCAATTCAACTCATTATGTTCAATTCTCATTCAACGGCACCGCGAAATAAGCCTTTTTGCCTGTCGGATAGATACCTTGAATGTACAATACGGGGTCTTTGCTTGTCGACGCTTCCTTGACCAGTTGCTGCAGATCGTCTATCGTCTTGACAGCCGAGTCGTTCACTTTCTGGATGATAAAGTTCTTATTGATACCGGCATCCTTGAGCTTTCCGTTGTTGATCTTTATCACCTCAAGACCGTAACCGATGTTGTATTGTGTCTTCTGCGCACTCGTTATTTCGCGGAAATTGGCTCCGAGGATGTCAAGATCGCCGAGTTGCTTGACTACTTTGGTCGTTCCCTGTTCGTTTTTGAGCACCACGCTCTTGGTCTCCTTCTTCTTGTTGCGGATATATGTGAGCGACACTTTGTCTCCGGGACGTTTCTTGGCCAGCACCTCCTGCAGTTCCGACATCTTCGTCACCTCTTTGCCGTCAACAGATGTGATGACATCGCCTTCCTTCAGTCCGGCATCTGCCGCTGCGCTCTCGTCTGTCACCTTAGCCACATAGATTCCGTTCATTGTGCCGAGGTCCACCTCTTTGCCATCTTCCTTCTGAATATCGACGTATGTCTTGACGTCCTGTCCCTGGATACCGATGACCGCGCGCTGTACGGTGCCGTATTTCTTCAAGTCCTCTACCACCTTATTCATAATTGAGGTAGGAATTGCAAAACCGTAACCGCTGTACGATCCGGTCTCGGAATAAAGCATGGCGTTGATACCAATCAGTTCACCGCGAGTATTGACGAGCGCGCCACCCGAGTTGCCACGGTTGATTGCGGCGTCGGTCTGGATGAACGACTCAATCTTGTTGGGCTGATAGAGCGAACGGCCTTTGGCGCTCACGATACCGGCTGTCACGGTGTTTGTCAGATTGAAAGGATTGCCCACGGCCAGCACCCATTCGCCCACCTTGATATCATCGCTGTTTGCGATTGTGATGGCCGGAAAATCCTTGCCTTCTATCTTGATGAGGGCGAGATCCGTCGTGGCATCCGTTCCGATGATTCTTGCCGAATACTCTTTGTTGTTATCGTTCAGGGTCACGGTCAGTTCGTCGGCTCCCTCAACGACGTGATTGTTGGTCACGATGTATCCGTCGGTCGATATGATCACACCCGAACCGCTGCCTTGACGTTTCGGTGTGCGCACCTGACGTTTCTGAGAGCCACCGCGGCCCTGCGGAGAACCGAAGAACCCGAACGGGTCGGAAAAGAAATCTCCGAAGGGGTCGGCCTCTACGTCAACCGTCTGCACCTTACTGTTTTGTGTGTTCAATATATGTACTACGGTTGGCAAAGCTTTTTCAGCGGCATAAGTGAGGTCTACGGGCTGGCCAGATATTACGACCGGCGAAACGGCTGCTCTGACTTTCAATAACGAGCCTGCAGAAATAGTCACCGCAATTACACTCATTGCTACAATCAAATACTTGGAATAATTTTTCATTTTTCTATTTATTAATTGATTATCTTACTATTTTGTCCCGAAAACACTTTTGTTTCGTCGCATTTAACTGTATGCAAATATAAAAGCAAAAATTGTGATTGTGCCAAATTGTCACATTTCTTTATTCCAATTTAACACTCTCATTTAACATATTAACGGCTATTAAACGCTGCGTGAGAAATTTTTACAATTGTTTAAACCCGTTTCGGTTGCCAAATATAAATATGTATGCCCTCTGACCTGCATTATTCATAGAACTTCTGCTACGAATCCTATGAATAATGCGGGCTAAAAAAAGTATTTAAACAACAAAATCTGCATTATGTCAAATATATTTCGTAATTTTGCAATCAAGAAAACAGTGTTCCGATCTGTCGCCGGCATGCAAATGCGGGAGGAAAGTCCGGGCAGCACAGGGCGCTCCATTTCTGAAAATGGAAGCTATTGGCAACAGTAGGTATTGACAGAAGAAAACAACCGCCTGTCATTATGTCAGGTAAGGGTGAGAAGGTAGTGTAAGAGACTACCAGCCGGTGGGTGACCATCGGGCTGTGTCAGCTGGAGGCTGCAAGTTCATGTAAACCATCGTTTGAGGGTTGCCCGCCCGACCACTATGACGATGGAGGGTAGAATGCTTCATCCATAGGGTGACTTATGGAGTAGATAAATGACAGATACTCATGCTCGCGCATGAGGACAGAACCCGGCTTACAGGAACACTATTTTCTTTTTTTAGAATCATCACCACATTTTATAAATACCGTGGCGCATATCGTTAATAATTATTAAATATGCGTTTTCAAAACGCAAACAATCCATCTTTCCTACTTAATTATTGTAATTTTGCAGCCGCTATCACGAGATGATAGCATTAATTCAAACCAAAAAATTAAAAAATTAAATGGCAACAAAAATCAGATTGCAGCGCGGCGGTCGTAAAAGCTATGCTTACTACCGCATCGTCATCGCTGACCAGAGAGCACCACGTGATGGTAAATTTACTGAGAAAATTGGTACTTACAACCCAAACACCAATCCTGCTACCGTGGATTTGAATTTCAACCGTGCACTTTACTGGGTTGAGGCCGGTGCACAGCCGACAGATACCGTACGCAACATCCTCAAGGGTGAAGGCGTGTATCTGATGAAACATCTCCGTGGAGGTGTTAAAAAAGGCGCTTTTGATGAGGCCGCTCTTCAAAACAAGTTCGACGCTTGGAAGAACGACAAGCAGAAGGGTCTTGACGCTGTCAAAGCAAAAGAATTGCAGGAGAAGAAGGCTCTTGCAGCCAAAGAACTCGAGGCTGAGAAGAAAGTCAACGAGGCCATCGCAAAGAAAGTAGCTGAGAAGAAAGCTGCCGAGGCTGCCGCCAAGGCAGAAAGCGAAGCCGCTGAAACAGCCGAAACAACAGAGGAGAACGCAGAAGCTGCAGAAGCATAAGTCTCCCTGCAACCGTAAGAGTGAAAACAAATACGGTAATAAGAATAAAAGAGGACTCGTTGCGGATTATTCCGCGACGGTCCTCTTTTTTTTGGATCATCCGAAATCTGGAGTGACGAAACGAAAACCATTGATAAACATGATGGATATCTACAAGTCG
>CAJKQX010000034.1 GCA_905202125.1 uncultured Prevotella sp. | reverse complement strand
ACCCTTTCAGGATGCGAAAGGGCCCCTTTCGGACCCTAAGTCGGGCACTTTTGGAGGACGATTTTGGCCTTTTTTTGACGAAATTCTGTCAAATTCGTGTTAACTGATGTTAACTTTTAGCCTCTCGAAAATGGAATATTATTGATTATCAGATAATTAAGCAAACCCTCTCAAAACTCGCGTATTTTCAAAAAAGAAATCCTTCGTGCGAAATGATGCGATTCTCAGAGAGTTTGGAAGAAATTTATTGTATAATTATGCAAAGCGAATTGCATAATTATGCAAATCCTTCGCACCGGCCAAATACTCCATCACAGACATTCGATATGAGCATCCCGACATGCGCTTATCTCATATTTTTGCCCCCGTTTATCATGTTTTCATAAATCAGCCCAATAATATTAGCTCCACTTTTTCTAATTACCAGTTACTTTGTAACTATCTGATTATCAATCAGAATAGGATTTCATGTCTACACGATTTTCCACTTTTTGAATTTGCATTTTCCTGAGGCGTATATAATTTTAATATCTTTGGCACCGAAAACGAACCTGAATATTCATCAAGTAAAAAATAAAACCTAACAAATTATGAAATTATTTACATTATTTGCATCGTTATGGGCAGTATCGCTTACGGCAAGTGCTCAGTACATCAATCAGGCTGCCGGCAACGGTTTCGACATCAATGGCGGCAAGGATTATATCGTGCTTTATGCTCCCGAAGCACAGATAAGTGCTATGGGAAGCAAAATCACGACCAACAACAACCTTGACCCGACAGAAACCAAAAACTATCTGGAGTATTGGGTGTGTGATTGGGATAAATCGCAATTGACACTTTATAATGTACCCGAGGAAGGCGGCAAAAACTCCTGGGGCGGTTCCGACTATATCAATGCCACTCCGCTTTGGGATTGGGGAACGGGCGTGTTCATGCCAAAGAACGGCAACACCTACGACCTCTCGAGGGTGACCAACAACCACCATCTGCATATCGGACTGCGCGACTGGGGCTCGGATCCCTCGCAATATAAGTTGCAGATAGGCTCACAGGAGACAATCAAGAACAACGGATTCCTGCTTGAGGTGGGACTTGACCGCGCTGAGGCCGACGGGGATTTCGTAGGTGTGGGAACGATAGCCGGAGGCAACGACGGCAAATGGTATTATCTCGATATCCCGGTGGCCGATCTTGTTGACCCGATGGGCGATTTCGGATTCAAATACAATTTCTCCGATCCTATCAAAGACGGCGTGTTCGCCTTCTCTTTCAGCAATCCTAAATGCTCGGATTATAAATATGGAGCACCCGCTCCGGGAGAGACTATGAAATCAGTAGAGATAGTCAAGCTCGGTTCGGCACTTTCCATCGACCACGTGTTCTTCTATGTGCCGGAGACCAACGCCATCGAAAACATCGGCTCGGACAATGACAACGCCGTAGAGGCCGTTTACGACATGAGCGGCCGCCGTGCAGAGATGAACCGTCCCGGCATCTACATCGTCAAGACAGCCAACGGAACAAAGAAAGTTGTCAAGAAATAATCGTTTCGCTTTATTCAATACATTAATTATCAGGAAAATATGAGAATCATCAATATATTGGCATCCGCATGGCTCGCATCCATGATGCCCGCCGTGGCAGGAGCGCAAGCCATAGAAGGAGCTCCGTCGGGTTACTCCCTGCGTTGGAGCGACGAGTTCAACGGCACGGCCTTGAACGAGAAAATCTGGAGTGTCGAAGTAAACGGCAACGGTGGCGGCAACCAGGAGTTGCAGTATTATCGCCGCGAGAACGTGAGCGTGGAAGGCGGAAACCTCGTGCTCACCGCACGTCGCGAGAATTTCAACGGCAAGAGCTTCACCTCAGGCCGTATCAACTCGCAGGGCAAGGCCTTTTTCAAGCACGGTGTACTTCAGGCCCGTATCAAGTTTCCGCATTGTGCCAACGGCCTGTGGCCGGCCTACTGGATGATGGGCAACGACATCAATAAATACGGATGGCCGCGTTGCGGCGAGATGGATATCGTGGAGCTGGGCCATGCCAAAGGAATAGCCAACGGCACTCAGGATCGTTATTTCGGCGGTACCCTGCACTATGGAGCCAACGCCAGCAACGAGGCTCATCAGCAGATATCGCAGGAATACACCGCACCCGAAGACAACCCTCTGGCCGGCGATTATCACATCATCACCGTGGAGTGGGATGAAAGAAACCTCTACATGTATTACGATCTGCCGGGATATGCGGCTGCACAGAAACGCAATAGCCGCTATTTCAGCACATCAATCGCTTCGATAGACGAAAGCAATCCCAACGTTGTGGGCAACTATTTCCACAAACCTTATTATTTCCTCTTCAATCTTGCCGTGGGTGGCATGTTCCCGTCCATCTACGACCCCTCAGGCATCACCGCATTGCCTAACGCCGGCGATGAGGCAAAGATGTATGTGGACTGGGTGCGCGTATATCAGAAAGACGGCGACGCCGGCTCACAATACTCCTATGTCGACGAGGACGGCAACACCCGGACCAATATCGAGACCGAACCGGAACCCGAGCCGGAGCCCGACGACAAGACCGAGCTGAGCGGCTTTGCCTCAAAGGCTCTGGATGCTGACGGCGAGACCACATTCGACTTCGACGATGTGTCGGACGCTGTGCTCATCAGCACCAGTGACGGTGTGAAAGGTCACTTGCTGAGCGCAGGAGCCGCAGTCACGGACTACAATGTGAACGAGCAGAACCGCAACCTCTATATATGGGACAACACATACGTGGCCGTAGACCGCACCGGTGAGACCAACTCATTCGGTTGGGGCGAGGGCTACAACAAATTCACCGTGGGTAGTGCAGGATGGTCAGGACTCGGATTCAACATCGTCAACGAAGACCTCTCCATGATAGACGACACTTATTGGTTGCATTTCGCCATGCGCGCCACCGACCAGGACCTGCACACCTCGCACCAGATAACAGTATGCAAGGCTGAGTTCAAGGTGGGCAACAGCGATGGCAAACTGGCCGGCATAGGCGATTTCAAACGCGATGGCGAGTGGTACTACTTCGATATCCCGGTCAAAGTTCTCGAGCAGTTCGCCGGCAAGGGCAAGGTGCTCGGCGACAATCCCAAGACATTCAATGACAACGTGATAGCATTTCTCAGCGGCGGTGTGACAGATGCCGAACTGTGCTTCGACAATATCTTCTTCTACAAGAGCAAGACCAAAGAAATACCTTCATACAAAGACTCTGACGTGAATCTCGGCAAGTATGGTTACAAGAGCCTCGATGGGAATGGCAATCCGGTGAAGACATTCACTACGGACAACGTGAAAGTCATGGCTCCTCTCGCTCTCGACAACACCAGCCGACAGATTTACACCGGCAACGGAGAGTATGATCCTGTAAAAAACGTGGTGGGCGATATCAAATATGATTTCACACGCGACAACAACTACAATATTTGGGAAAACACCATGTGGGCCGAACAGATCGGCGGCCTGAACAACTCACAGGGTCTCGGAACAGAGCCTTTCGGATTTTTGTATGACAACAACAACCTGAACTGGAACGGCTACGGCATTATAGGCCAGACTGCCAAAGACTTCTCGATGATAGACGACACATACTATCTGCACATCGACCTCATCTCCAACGAAGCCGTGGCCCACATTCCCGTGACAGTAGGCATAGGCAACACCTCATTGACCTTCGGCAGCTATTCCACAAAAGCCTTGTTCGCCGATTTCGGCCGTGACGGCGAGTGGTACAGTTTTGACATACCTGTCGGAGTGTTGAAACAATATGGTTCGCTCTTCGAGGATACCGACCATACCAACCCCGGCGGCACTCCCGATCAGAAAAAGAACGCATGGATAGACAATTTCCTCACATTCAGCACCGGCGACACACAATATTATGGCGCAGGATTCGCTTTCGACAACATCTTCTTCTGGCAACCGGCCGACGAGGCTGACTATCCCGTTGTGGATGAACTGGGCGAATACACCACCAAGAGTCTCGATGCGGACAACAACTCCTACTTCAACTTCGCAGGCAAAGACTTCATCAATTTCTCAGGCAACGGCTCGGTGACAGAGAAAATGAAGGCTGAAAGCGAGGACAACATAATACTCGACCTGCGCGACGGCATTGATGGAGCCAAGTTCAACAACTGGGGCGACGGCAACACCTATCAGCCCGGTTCACAGAGCCAGACCGTGGCCGACAGCTTCGGTGGCGATGAGGGATGGATTGACCTCACTACCAACGGCGGCTGGACCGGTGCAGGATTCATCAGAGCGGTGGGTGGCACAGGTGTGGACCTCACATGTCTGGACGAAGGCGAATGGTATCTGCATTTCGCTATGCGCGGTACGGACAATTGCAATCATCAGATAGGATTTGCCGAGGCCAAATTCACCATCGGTTCGAAACCTTTCGCTGCAGGTGTGCCGGTATTGGGCAACTACAAGCGCGATGGCGAATGGTACAGCTACGACATCCCTTACAGCCGGCTGAAACAGCTCACCACCGACATGTATCCGAGCAACAATGGCGGACAGACCAACTATCGAAGCAATCTGATATGGTTCATGAGCGGTGGCGGAACAGGAGACGAGATTCAGCTTGACAACATCTTCTTCTGGCGCGACAAGAGTACAACAGCCATCACCCGACCCAACGTGACTCCGCAGATGGACAGCCGCACATTCGGCATCTACGACATCAGCGGACGCAAGGTGCAGAACATGAATAAGCGAGGACTATACATCGTGCGCTCGGCCGACGGTGTGAAGAAAGTGCTTGTAAAATGACATACACTATGAAAGGATTGAAATTTGAGATAATTATTTCGCTGTTCTTCTTTATTCTCACACTTCATGTTTCGGCTCAGAGCCGAAGCTTGAAGCGGGGAATAGGGTGGGACGAGAAGACTCAGAAGATCAGCGATGCGCCGATAGAGAAAATGCTGTCGGGAGTATCTTGGTTCTACAATTGGGGACCGGCACCAAGCGGCAACGCCGCCAGACTGGGAGCGGAAAACGGTATGGACTTTGCCCCGATGTGCTGGAACGGTAATTACAACGAGGCAACAATACGCCAATATGTGACATCACATAAAGGTGTGAAATATCTCCTCGGATTCAACGAACCCAATTTCTCGGCACAGGCCAACATGACTCCGTCGGCTGCTGCCGGCCAATGGCCGAGACTGGAAAAACTGGCTGCGGATTTAGGATTGAAACTGGTGGCTCCCGCGCTCAACTTCACCGGCGAAAAGGTGGGCGGACGCATATGGAGCCCGTATGAGTGGCTCGACGAGTTCATCAAACAATATAAATCTCAAAACGGCAGACTGCCGAAGATGGACTGCCTCGCACTCCACTGCTATATGAACTGGTATGGATCGAGCACTTGGTTCACAACGGAGTATTTCTACAAAGACCTCTATGTGGTCAATCCGACCAACAATGTAGTTGGCAAATATCCGAATATCGTGGATTTTCTCGACACATACAAGGCTGCCAACGGACATTTCCCGCGCATGATGCTCACCGAGTTTTGCTCTTGGGAAGGTGACAAAGACGGATTCGTGACCAATCTGGACAACCAGATTGACCAGATGACGCAAAAGATACAGATGATGGAACAGAGCGACCTGGTGGAAGGATACGCCTGGTTTATGGCCAATGCCAATGGCGGAATCAATGAATTTCCGTATATGAGCGTGTTCCAGACCAATAAGGCAGACAGCGAACTCAGCGCATTGGGCAAGGTGTATGTAAACATGTCGTCGTTTGATATTTCCAGATATTATCTTCCGGGCGAAACCATCCAGGCCAAGGACTATGTCGATGCGACGAGGGACAATTATGTCGTGAAGGTACGTGCCAACACCGAGGCGGGCAGCACACTGCCTTTGCAGATAGAGCTGCAGAACGGTTCCTATCCCACCTATCAGATAGAAACGGCTGAGGCCGGAGAGTATAAGGTTACGTTCCATCTCAAGTCCGCAAAGGCATCTCCGATATGGTTTTATGTTGATGGAAAACCATCTGTCAAGGCCGCAGGTGTGGCCACAGGAAACGCATGGACCGATTATGAGATAAAAACCAATATCACCGCCGGCAAACACACCGTTTATATATATAATGCCGGTTCATCCTCGATATTCCTCAACTCATGGAAGTATGAGCCGACAACCAATGGTATAGATGGGGTAAATGCTGACGACAAAAAATGCCAGACCGTGTACACCGTCAACGGCACGATGCTCGGCAAGGGCAAGATTCAGGACATGAATCTTGCCAAGGGCATATACATCGTGGCACAGCCCACAGGCGAAAAGATAAAGACATTAATCAAATAGATAGACTTATTCATTTATTAATTATGAAAAGAAACTTATTGCTCACACTTGCATTTGCCGCTTCGTCAATGGCATTTGCACAGACCAATCTTGCTCTCGACGGTAAGGCCATTGCAACGGCAAGCAGGGCCGAAAATCCTGAAAGTGGTGCAGTGGACGGTTGTCCCAATGCGGCAATCGATGACAATATGGGTACCCGTTGGGAAGCACAACAGTCTGCGTTTTCTGAATCTGAGGACGTATCGTGGACCCTTGATCTCGGTAGCACTCAGACATTCAATACCATCCAGATAGCATGGGAAGGTGCTTACTCCAGATCATTCAAGCTGGAATATTCCACAACCGGAGAAGACGGTGACTGGAAGGAGTTCACCACAGTGACAGAGACAACACTCGAAGGATTTCCCAATGTACAGTCTTATAATAATGCTGACGCCAGTGACGTCGATGCACAGTACATCAGATTCACAAATATGGCACGTGGCACGGAATGGGGCGTAAGCTTCTACGAGTTCCGTGTGTTCAAGATGGAAGCAGCTGTTCTTACATCCATTGACCTGAAGGTTGGTCAGACAACCGCATCTGCCGGTACGGCCGTTGACCTAATCGCTACCGGTAAGAACCAGATATCGCAGGATATGGAAATAGGCGACATGACATACATTGTAAAGAAAGACGGTGTCGAGACAACCGAAGGATTTACGATTGCCGACGGCAAGTTTACAGCCACAGTACCCGGCGTTTATACCATCGCTGCCAAAGCAGGCGATATAAAATCCAACGAGGTGACAATCTCCGTTTACGCGGGCGAGAAGATAGATCTCTTCACCAAGATGCAGTCAATGGTCACACCGATTGGCGAGGAAACCACGACAGGCAGTATGGTCGGTGCATTCGACGACAACATGGGAAGTGTATGGGAGCTGCATGCCGGCACAGACGGTGACGATGCCGCCCGCACATACGATACCGGATTCGTTGTCGACCTTCAGGCATTGTATGACATCACCGCCATCTCTGCCACTTTCGAGGGCGCATGTCCTGAGGACTACACCATTTCATTCGCCAGCAACGACGGAGTGTATGGCAATGCGCATTTTGTGACAGGTCATCCCGGTATGGCTAAATTCACCGATTTCTTCTTGACAGAGGATACAAAGGAAATACGCTACATCAAGTTCCTCAGCACAAAGGCTGCGACAAGCTATGGCGTCAAGATATTCGACTTCTCTGTTTACGGCGATAACAAACAGGACATGCCCGACACAGCCGCTCCTACCGAATTCACGGCAAGTGTGGTTGAGGGCTCTGAGACATTCGCTTCCGTATCTCTCAATCTCAAAGCCACAGACGATGTGAGCAGTGTCATCACATACGTGATTTCTTATGATGAAGGCACAGAACACAAGATGGTCACAGCCTCAGGTGCAAGTGGAACAGAGACAATCTACACTGTATCCGGACTCAAGGAAAACACCGACTATGAATTCTCTGTTGTGGCCAAAGACGGCAAAGACAATGCCACCGAAGCTGTGACAGTGAACGCCAAGACAACCGCTCTCGAGTCTGCCCCTGCTCCCACACAAGATGCGGCAAACGTGATGAGCATCTATTCGGATACTTATGGCAATGCCGATGCGCTCAACACCAACCCTGACTGGGGACAGCCGACGGTCCACACACCTATAATGATTGGTGAGGACAATGCAATCATGCTCAGTGGACTCACATATCAGGGTATGGAGTTCACGCTTATGGATGTCACTCCGATGGATTACCTGCACGTGGATGTTTATCCTCTGTCTTCTACATCCGTGACCATCACTCCGATCTGGCGTAACACCGAAACAAATGGAAATTATAATGAAATCCCGTACGATGCAACAGAACTGGTGGCAGGCCAGTGGAATCAGTTGGATATCCCGATGTCTGCTTTTGCAAGTGACGATCGCAAAGGTACAAACAATCTCTATCAGATAAAGCTCGACAATGGCAAAGGCAACACATTCATCTTTGACAATTTCTATCTCTACAAGAACACTGTTGCCGACGAGGAAGCTCCTGTATGGGTAAGCGCCGAAGCCACGACAGTGGCCGACACAAAAGCGACCATCACTGTCAATGCCACAGACAACAATGTGGATGGCATGCTCACATATACAGTCAAGAACGGTGATGATGTCATGGCCACCAAGACAGCCAAGCAGGGCGAAGATGCAACTATCGAAATCACAGGTCTCACTCCCGAGACTTTATACTCACTCACCGTTTCCGTGAAGGATGCGGCAAACAATGAGGCTGAGGACAAACTGGTGTCATTCACGACAACAGAAAAGATTCAGCAGCCAATGAGCGGCAATGGTACCATCACTGTCAAGAACGATGTCATCACAGAGGAACAGACTCTCAGATATTCTTGGAAGATTGTCCAGGATAAGGACAGGGTCACCATCACATTCGTATGTGAAAGCGAAAACTCTGAAGTGACAGGACTTGACGGCGAGAGCGGAAACCTTGTTTGCAAGAAGAATGCCGATGCCGAAGCCAATGAGGAAGGTGTACTCACATTCACATGGGAGAATGTGAATGTAGGTGATGTGCTCACCGCAAGAGCATGGTGGGCTGTGGCCGGCGGACGTGCCGAAACACCGAATGTAAGTTTCACTGTTGAAGATATCACTGTTGTGAACGGCATCAACAATATCAATACAGGTAAAGAAGGCAAAGACGCCATTTACAATCTTAACGGCCAGCGCGTGATAAATGCCAGACATGGCATCTTCATCATCAATGGTAAGAAAATTGTGAACAAATAGATTGTCGGACAGTATGATTTAGTAATTTTGTGGTGAAAACTATTGACAGTAATTCAACCGAATTTTATCAATCATACTAATAACATAATTTATGAGAAAGAACATTTATTGGATTATCCTCTCGATGATGCTGGCCGTCGGCGTCCCTGCCTCGGCCCAGCAGAAACCGATGAAGGAGTTTGTAGACGAACTGATGTCCCGAATGACATTGCAGGAGAAAATAGGACAGCTCAACCTGATGGTGGCAGGCGACATCACCACCGGTTCGGCTATGGACACTCAGGTGGGTGGCGATATCGCTGCCGGCAATATGGGTGGAATCTTCAATATCAAGGGGGCCGACAAGATACGTCAGATGCAGGAACTCGCAGTCAGGAAGAGTCGCCTGGGCATACCGTTGCTCGTGGGCATGGATGTCATTCATGGTTATGAGACCATCTTTCCCATTCCGTTGGCTCTGTCGTGCAGCTGGGATATGGAGGCCATCGAACGCTCCGCCCGGATTGCTGCCAAAGAGGCGAGTGCCGATGGCATCAACTGGACTTTCAGTCCTATGGTGGACGTGTCGCTCGATGCCCGTTGGGGACGCTACTCCGAGGGTAACGGCGAGGATCCTTACCTCAGCGGTCGCATAGCCCGGGCTATGGTGCATGGATATCAGGGCGATTATAGTCGCACGGACAATATCATGGCATGTGTGAAGCACTTTGCCCTGTATGGCGCCTCAGAGTCGGGCCGCGACTACAACACTGTGGACATGAGCCGTGTGCGTATGTACAATCAGTATCTGCCGCCCTATAAGGCTGCCGCCGAAGCCGGTGTGGGTTCGTTCATGTCTTCCTTTAATCTGGTGGACGGTATTCCCGCCACGGCCAACAAGTGGTTGCTCGACGACCTCTTGCGCGGAGAGTGGCAGTACGACGGACTCGTGGCTACCGACTACGGCTCTATCGGCGAGATGCTCAACCACGGTGTGAGCGCCAACTTGCAGGAGGCATCGGCTCAGGCCCTGCTTGCCGGCACCGATATGGATATGTGCTCACAGGGTTTTGTCCACACTTTGGCACAGAGTCTGAGAGAAGGCAAGGTGACCGAGGCTGCTATCGACCGGGCTTGTCGCCGTGTGTTGGAGGCCAAGTACAAGCTCGGACTCTTCAAGAATCCTTATAAATATTGTGACAAGAAGCGCCGCAAGACCGACATTTACACTGACGAAAACCGCAGCATAGCACGCGAGACGGCTGCCGAAACATTCGTCCTTCTCAAAAACGACAACCACCTTCTGCCCTTGCGCAAGGAGGGCAAGATAGCCCTCATCGGTCCGTTGGCCAACAACCGTGCCAATATGGCCGGCACATGGTGTGTGGCTTATACTCCCGAAAGATATGCTACACTCAAAGAAGGCATGGAGCGCGCCGTGGCCGGCAAGGCTACCATCCTCTATGCTCAGGGTAGCAACCTCACAGCGGATGCCGCTTTGCAGAAGGCCGCCGAGTTTGGCAAGACCATCGAGCGTGGCGACGACGCCCGACTGCTCAGTGAAGCTCTTGCCACAGCACGTCAGGCTGACGTCATCGTTGCAGCTCTCGGCGAGTGTGCCGACATGAGCGGCGAGTGTGCCAGCCGTAGCGATCTCACTCTGCCCGATGTGCAGATGACTCTCTTGCAGGAACTCTCCAAGTTGGGCAAGCCCATCGTGCTGCTCAATTTCTCGGGCCGTCCCACAGTCCTCAAATGGGAGAGTGAGAATATCCCTGCCATCATGAATGTGTGGTTCGGAGGTAGCGAAGCTGCCGATGCCATCTGTGATGTTGTCTTCGGCGACAAGGCTCCTTCCGGCAAACTGACCATGAGCATGCCTCAGGCCACCGGACAGGAACCTCTCTACTACAACCATCTGCCCACCGGTCGTCCCGTTCCCGTGGGCGTGAGCGATTTCCGCAAGTATCAGAGCAATTATCTCGATGTGCGCAACGATGCTCTCTATCCCTTCGGCTACGGTCTGTCCTACACCACGTTCGACTATTCCGATCTCACGCTGAGCGCATCATCCATGTCTGCTGATGGCACTGTCGAGGCTTCGGTCATTGTCACCAACACAGGCCGCGTGGATGCCACAGAGGTGGTGCAGCTTTATATCCGCGACCTGGTGGCCTCGGTCAGTCGTCCCGTCAAGGAACTCAAAGGATTTGAACGTATCTCGTTGAAGGCGGGCGAGAGCCGCAAGGTGACATTCACCATCGGTGCCGAACAGTTGAAATATTACAACTACGACTTGAAGGAAGTGGTCGAACCGGGCGATTTCGATATCATGGTAGGACCCGACAGCCGCAACCTGAAAGTGGCCAAGTTGACAGTGAAGTAGAATCTTCAGCCAATATAGCCCGACAATAAAGGCACATGATTGAGATTTCTCTCTTTCATGTGCCTTCATTCTTTTGGGACTATCGGTCTGTGTCCCTTATATTATTTTGGCGGATGTTATTCGCCTATGCCCTGTTTCTTCACGGCATCCTCCATCTTTTTGCGGATGTCCTTCGGTATGGCGTTGATGTTCACCATGTAGTCCATTGTGTTGGCGATGATGAAATTCTTTGTCATGTACCATGTGCCTTTGTAGTCACCGCTCTCGCCCCATGAATTTTTCACCATGTAGTATTCCTTGCCGTTCTGGTCTTTGGCGATACCGTAGATGAGCATACCGTGGTCGTCGGTCAGTTCCCAGTTGTCGTAGCGCTCCTGACGTTTCTCCTGTGTCGGAGTCAGTTCAGGCACTTTGCAACCCAATGAGTCGATGAGGTTGGCGCGTTTTGAGGGAGACAGTTTGAGCCAGTGGGCCATATCGCTGCCTGCATAGCTCTTGATGGCTTTTGAGTCGTAAGAGTAAGCCAGACCCTGACGTGTGAATCCCTCTTCGCTCACATCGCCGCCCCATGCCACGGTGTATCCGTTCATTACGGCGTTGTCTATGATGCGGGCCATCTCGTCCATCGGCAGATTCCATGAACCCGGGTTACGCCAGTTGTCCTGCACCTCCACCGGGAATTTGGTGTAGAAAGGATGGTGAGTGTAGCTTGTGATTGATACGTAGTTGTTCCAGTCCAGTCCGAGGCTCTGGGCGAATGATTTCGGAGTGTATTCCTTTCCTTCGTATGTGAATTTCTCCGGACATTCTCCCAGGTAAGCATCGAGGATGCCCTGCAATCCCACTTTCCACTGGTTGCTTATCTTCTTGCCTTTGTTCTTTGCCACAGCGTCGACGTACGGTTCCATCACACCGAAGAACTCATTGAAGTTGTTCAGTGAGTCGCCATAGAGCGAACCCGGGAACGGCATGGCGTTCTCGGGGCAGATGCCGTGTGTCTTCAGCACGTAGTACACGTCGTAAGCCGAACCACCCTGAGAGAACTGGCAGTCGCCGTGCATACGCACTTTCTGGATGGCGCGTTCCATGTAGTTCTTGTTTGCCACGAAGTTTTCGCACAGGTCGTAGGTCTTGCCTGTGGCTTTGAGAATCTCGCTCTCAAAGAAAGCCAGTGTGGAGTAGTCCCAGCAAGTGCCGCTGCGGCTCTGGTCCTTGATGCTTGTGATAGGGTTTTCCTTCACAACAGTGAAAACGGGCTTGTTGTCGTTTTCTTTTTTGTCTTGTGCGTTTGCACCTGTTGCCAGTAAGGCAAGAAGTGACAGTGTCAGAATTTTTTTCATTGTTTTGATTATTGTGTGAATTTATTTGTTGTTTGCCATGAATTCTTCCACATCCTTCGGGTGATACGGTATGCGTTTCTTTCCGATGAACCGGCAGCCGTCATCGGTGATGAGTATGTCGTCTTCGATGCGTATTCCTCCGAAATCCTTGTAGGTCTCGAGTTTGTCAAAGTTGATGAACTCCTTGCAGTGTCCGCTCGCTTTCCAGTCGTCGATGAGGGCCGGGATGAAATAGATGCCCGGTTCGTCGGTCACGACGAATCCCTTCTCCAGTTTGCGTCCCATGCGCAGACAGTTGGTGCCGAACTGGTCGAGTATTGGTCTCGTCTCCTCGTCGAAGCCCACGTTTATCTGGTCGAGGTTTTCCATGTCGTGCACGTCCATGCCCATCATGTGGCCCAGACCGTGCGGCAGGAACATGGCGTGCGCTCCCACTGCCACGGCCTCGTCGGTGTCGCCCTTCATGAGTCCGAGCTCTTTCAGACGGTCGGTCATCATGCGGCACACCGACATGTGCACGTCCATGTATCTCACGCCCGGCTTGGCCACCTCCAATGCGTGGTCGTGGCAAGCCTCCACGATGCTGTATATCTCGAGCTGTCGTTGTGTGAACTTGCCGCTCACAGGCATTGTGCGCGTGTTGTCCGAGCAGTAGTTGTTTATCGTCTCTGCACCTGCGTCGCACAGAGCGAGGCGTCCTGCCTCAAGCACACTCATCGACGGGTTGCCGTGCATTATCTCTCCGTGCTGGCTGTATATTGTGGGGAAGCTCACCATAGCGCCGTATGAGTGGGCTATGCCGTCCACCTGTCCGCCCACGTATTTCTCGGTCACGCCCGGTCGTGTCAGTCTCATGGCCGTGGTGTGCATGAGATATCCTATCTCGGCGGCGCGTTCCAGTTCCTCTATCTCCTGTTCCTCCTTAGCCGAACGCAGTTTGACCACAGCCTTTATCAGCGTCATGCTTGCCTTCTGTTTCTGCTCCGACGGATGAATGCCGAGCAGGTCGTACATCATCAGTTTGATGTCATGTCTGTATGGCGGCAGGAAATGTATGGTGCGGCCTTGCTTGACGGCCTCGTCGCATACGTTCTTCAGATGGCTCATTGGGGCCGTCTTTGCTACGCCGGCCTGTGCTGCCAGTGCGCTCACGCTGTCCACGCTGCCATACCACACGATGTCTTCTATGTCGATGTCGTCGCCGAGCATCATGTCCGTGTCGTTGTCGATATCGATCACTCCCGCCAGTCCGTCGCGGTTGATGCCGTAGAAATAGAGGAAAGTGGAGTCCTGTCTGAAAGGATAATATCCGTTTGACGGATAGTTGCAGGGCGACTCGTTGTTGCCCGGCAGTATTATCACGCCGCTGCCGACAAGCCGTTTCAGCTCTGCACGGCGGTTTATGTAGGTGGATTTATCAAACATGTCTGATATTAGGATTTATTTATTAATAATGTGCAAAGTTACATTATTTTCCAAAATAATATATAACTTTGCTTACGAATTTAAATAGAATTATGCAATTAGACGGTAATATCGGACTTGTGCTTGAGGGCGGAGGCATGCGCGGAGTGTTCACCAGCGGTGTGCTCGATGCCTTCATGAAGCACGATTTGTATTTCCCTTATGTGGTGGCAGTGTCCGCCGGCGCCTGCAACGGCATGTCGTATGTGAGCAGACAGCCGCGTAGGGCGCGCATCTCCAACATCGATATGCTCATGCAGTACGATTATATCGGGCTGCGCTATCTCTTCACCCAGGGTAGCATCTTCGATCGCAATCTGCTCTACGACAAGTTTCCCAACACCTATCTGCCGTTCGATTACGACACCTTCTTCAATAGTCCCACCACCTTTGAGATGGTCACCACCAATTGTCTCACCGGTCGTGCCGAGTATCTCTCCGTGCGTGCCGACCGTCAGCGGGTGCTCGACATCGTGCTTGCTTCGAGCAGTCTGCCATACGTCAGTCGCATAGTTCGCGTAGACGGTGTGCCCATGCTCGATGGCGGCATAGCTGACAGCATTCCCGTGGAGCATGCCATCGCCAAAGGCTATGAGCGCAATGTGCTCGTGCTCACGCGCAACAAGGGCTATCGCAACGACAGTCGTGACATCAAGATTCCGCCCTTCATCTATCGCAACTATCCCCGTCTGCGTGTAGCCTTGAGCCATCGCATCGAGGTGTACAATCGTCAGCTCGACCTCATCGACCGTCTCGAGAGCGAGGACCGTGTCGTGTGCATACGTCCCGAACGACCCGTCGAGGTGGGGCGTGTGGAGAAAGATGTGGACAAGCTGGAGCGTCTTTACGAAGAAGGCTTCGCCCAGGGCGAAGCCTTCTGTATGAAATATCTGAAATAAAGGGTTATTCCTCTTCTTCGCACGAGGTCATGTATTTGGGCGACTCGCCGTACTTGTTGGCTTCAACGTTGCTGTCGAGCAGACAGAAGATGAATACCAGGATGCCGGTGATAACGGACAATATATATGATGTCATTGTCACAGGGTCTTTCAAGAACTCCATTATCACTGAGGGGTCTCCCACTGCGGCTCCCGTTTTGTCGTACACTCCTGACAGTTGCAGATTTACAGAGTAGATGGCCGATGTGGCCCAGCTTGCTATCACCCACCACATGCTCTTGCCCGAGTCTTGCAGTCGGCGCACTGTCACGGCGAAGGCAACGCCCCACAGTAACAGATCGATTATTTGTACTGTCAATGTTGATACTGACGTCTGCAAAAACATCTCCACTATGAATTTTGCGATGATGAATACCAACATGAACCACCAGAACTCCGAGCGGCGGCTGCGGCCGTTGAGTTGAGTGAGTCTTGAGCACGATAGTTTCAGGGCTTCCGAGAACGAAAGCATCGGTTTGGATGTTACGTTTTTCATATTCTTTTTAATGTTTTGTTGTTAATGTCTGTGATGTTATTTTTCGAGCAGGTCGGGTCTGAGCCTCCGTGTGCGCTCCATCGCCTGTTCCATCTCCCAGTTTTTTATCTTTGCCTCGTTGCCGCTGAGCAGTATGTCGGGCACCTTCCATCCCTTGTAGTCGGCAGGCCGGGTGTATATCGGCGCCGACAGCATGTCGTCCTGGAAACAGTCGCTCAGTGCGCTTTGCTCGTCGCCTATCACTCCCGGCACCACACGCACGATGGCATCCGCCATCACCGCCGCCGCCAGTTCGCCACCCGTGAGCACGTAGTCGCCTATGCTTATCTCGCGTGTGATGAGATGGTCGCGCACACGCTGGTCTATGCCTTTGTAGTGGCCGCAGAGTATTATCATGTTTCCCTTCATCGACAGGTCGTTGGCCACGTGCTGGTCAAACTGTTCGCCGTCGGGCGATGTGTATATCACTTCGTCGTACTCGCGCTCGGCCTTGAGCGCCGAGATGCAGCGGTCTATCGGTTCGCATTGCATCACCATGCCGGCAAATCCGCCGTACGGATAGTCGTCCACGCGCCGCCACTTGTCCGTGGTGTAGTCGCGCAGGTTGTGCAGATGTATCTCGGCCAGACCTTTCTTCTGTGCCCTGGCCAGTATCGATTCGTTGACAAAGCCCTCAAGCATTTCGGGCAATACGGTGATGATATCTATTCTCATAATATGCAAATTTAAGAATTTTATCCCAAACGCGACAATGATTTGTGGATAAATTGTTTCATTGATTTCATAAGAACTTTTGCCAATTGGTTTCCTTCCCATACTTGGGTGCAGTTCTGACGGCAGGGGGATTTCTTTATAGTAAAAAATCTTTACAAAACATCTCCGGCTTTTTCTTTCATTATGGAAATGAAAACCGCCTTTTCCGTGAATAAACAGGTGCGCCGATGTGGGTATATTCATGACTTTTTTCCAAAAGGGCCCCTTTCGCAATCCAAAAGAGGCCCTTTCGGAGGCCAAAAGGGGCCCTTTCGCATATCAAGTTGGGCACTTTTGAAAGCCGATTTTGACGGTTTTTGGATGTTGTCGGATTGTCTTTGAATGATAATATATTGGTAATCAGTATATTATAAAGTGTACCGTTTTTGCGATAAAATGACGGGCGGACCTTCCTGCTTGAAAATATCGCAAGCACGGAGGGGAAAAATGGTAAATTTTTTTGACAAATGCAGTGATTTTTCTTTGCGGTTTCTGTACTCGCGGAAGGGCCCCGACAGTCGTTAATGACAGTGCGTGAAGACCATCATTTCTTGTTCACTCCATATCCGAACAGCGCGAAATCGCCCTTCAGAGGGTCGTCGGGAAATATCTCGAGCATGGCTGCCGTGAGCTTGTGGGCGGTGCTCATGGAGGCCGACGAGCCGCTGATGAGTCCGAGGGCGGCCGCTTCTCTTGTCACGTGCACGTCGAGCGGCATGATGAGCGAGCGCTTGTCGATGATGTCGGCCCATAGTCCGAGGTCCACGGGCGACGAGTCTCTCACCATCCAGCGAAGGAACATGCACACACGCTTGCATGCCGACGAGGTGTTGCGCGGCACCATGGCGTCGGCACCTTTCTCATGAAAGTATCGGCACAGGGCCGCTATGGCTCCCGGTCCGTCGACGGCATGGCAGCGTATGAAGTCCTTCATATGTCCGTAGCCGAGCATCATGTCGCGATAGGCCGACATCATGAGCCTCAGGTCGCGGCATGTGTGCAGCCGGTAGTAGCACGCGTCGCTTGCGTCGATATCATCCATGAAGGCGCCGCTCTCTATCCATCGGTGCATCTCGCCCGACGAGCAGTCGAGCAGATGTTGTATCTTGGGGAAAAACTGTTTGCGCGAGCCGTAGCTCAGACACGATGCCACGAAGGCCGTGGCCTCACGGTTGAGGTCGCCCTCCACCATGTGCATGAAGCGGCTCGGGTCGGAGGTGAGAAAATCAGCGGTCTCATATCGCGCTGCCAAACTTATTATAGTGTCTGTCGTCTTTTTGTCCATGTAGTTGTGAGAATGTGTGATTGTCGATGTGTTGAAAAAAGTCCGCGTCTGCGGGCATAAAAAAAGCGACAACCTTCACAGGCGACCGCTTCACTTTATTCAATAGGTACTAGTCTCATTTCTTAAGGTAAAAAGATTGTTTTCAGGATAACTACTGCAAAGATATTACATTTTTTATATTTGCCAAATTATTTTTATCGTTTTTTCAATAAAAAACCGCCGTGTGCGCACACAGTTTTGGATTTCACCTGCATTATTCATAGGATTCCTCCATCGAGAATACCAAATGGCTGTGCATCAGCGAAAACACAACGATGCCGATGCAGAATGTTACTTTCACACGCAGAATGTAGTGAACCCTACATTCAAAGAGAAAGAGTGAGCACTTTGCTGAGGTGCTGTCGGTTGGGATTCGTAGCAGGAAATTCAATGAATAATGCAGGTTATCGCATGTGTTCCGATTTTTATTTGTAATTTTGTGTTGTCCGACCGATTGCAGGTCCTTTCGCGCAGTGTCACTCCTGTGGTGTATGAGCGGCGGTGATAATTTCTGTGCGTCATGTCGGACGATATGGATGTCTTTTCTCGTTTACAAACAGGAATATATATGGAATTCGTTTTTTTATTCATAGGCTTGCTCGTCGGTGCCGCCGGGGTCTGTCTCTTCATGATGTCGAGGAACAAGAACCTCGAGGCCGGACTCTTGCTCGCCAATAATGCCGTAGAGCAGCACAGGGGACAGGCAGATCAGTTGCGCATCGAGTTGGACAGCGCCCGTGCCTCTGCGGCCTCACTCTCCGAACAGCTCACCCGTGTGCAGCTCGACCTGGAGCGCACCGCCACCGAACTGCGGGCCGAGCGCGACCACAACAGCAAGGAGGCGCAGCTGCGGCGCGAACAGTTCGAACAGCAACTCAAGACCGTGCAGGAGCAGTTTGCCAATCTGGCCACCACCGTGCTCAACCAGACCTCCGACCGTCTGCGTACGGGTAACGCCGAGACGATGGAGAACATCACCCAACCGCTGAAGGAGAACCTCAAGCAGCTCCAGCAGGCCATCACCAACACCAACACCGAGACGGCCCGTTCCACGGCATCCCTCTCCGAACAGCTCAAGGCCATGAGCGACAACACCATGAAGATAGACCGCACCGCCACCATGCTCACCAACGTCATACGAGGTGGTAACAAGGCGCAAGGCAATTGGGGTGAGCGCATGCTGACCGAGATTCTCGACGTGCAGGGATATCGCTGCGGTGAGGACTACGACGTGCAGCAGACCATCACCGACGACAAGGGCAATGTCATAGTCAACGACGAGAGCGGCAGGCGCATGATTCCCGACGTCATACTCCACTATCCCGGCAACGAGGACGTGGTGATCGACTCGAAGATGTCGATCGACGCTTATTATAAATATGTGAACACCGACGACGAGGCCCTGCGACAGAAATACGCCGACGAACTGGTACGCTCGGTACGCACACAGGCCGTCAATCTGGCCAAGAAGGATTACAGCCGATACATTAAACAGCCGCGTCGGGCCATTGATTTCGTCATTATGTTCGTGCCCAACGAGGGGGCTCTCCAGCTGGCTCTGGCCCGCGAACCAAAGCTCTGGCGCGAGGCTTTCGAGCGACATGTATTCATCACCGGTCAGCAAAACCTCATGGCCATACTCAAGATCATACAGATAGCATGGCGACAGTATGCCCAGACCGAGAGCCAGAAGAAGGTGTTCGACATGGCCGAGGAGATGATCAAGCGCGTGGGCGAGTTTGTCAAGCGGTTCGACAAGATGAAAAAGGACATCGAGACGCTCCACAAGGATTATGACGACACATATAATAAGGTGTACACCGGACGCCAGAGCATAGTGCAGAAGGCTAATGAACTGGTGGCGCTCGGCGTCAAGGAGAGCGCCAATCATCCCATACCTCAGGCCGAGACCGACCTGTTGGAAAAATTTGAAGATAATGAGTAAGAAACAACTTTTGTTCCTTTGCCTCGGCAATATATGTCGCAGTCCCGCCGCCGAGGGTGTCATGCGCCGGATGGTGGACGATGCAGGGCGTGGCGACGAGTTCTTTATCGATTCGGCCGGCATAGGCGACTGGCACGTGGGACAGTTGCCCGACAGTCGTATGCGGCGCCGCGGCGCACTGCGGGGATATCGCTTCGACAGCCGTGCACGACAGTTCTCGGTGCGCGATTTCGACCGTTTCGACATGATACTCGTCATGGATCACGACAACTATCGCACTGTCACATCGATGGCGCGCAACTCGGCCGACCGCGACAAGGTGCGCATGCTCGCCTCGTATATCACCCGTCATGAGGGCGCCACAGTCGTGCCCGACCCTTACTACGGCGGTGAGGCCGATTTCGATTACGCACTCGACCTGATAGAGGATGCCTGCGCGGCGCTGCTCTCCTCGCTGACCGACTGACGAATGAATTCCATTCGGGACGCAAACTGTTTGGACTTTGTATAAAAATACAACATTTTCACGTTAATATTCGCAATTTGATATCATTTCGATAATAATTCTTCGAAATATTGATAATTGTGAGTATTTTTTTGTAAATTTGCCGAAATCAATTTGTAAAAAGATGATACTGGATAATGAAATGCTTAGGAATTTTTATTCTTCCTATTCAAATAAGGTGGACAATGCACGACGTCGCATGGGGCGTCCGCTCACTTTTGCCGAGAAGGTGCTTTATGCTCATGTTTTCGATGCAGACAGTCTGAAGGTGTATGAACGTGGCACGGACTATGTGGAGTTTCGCCCCGACCGTGTGGCCATGCAGGATGCCACGGCGCAGATGGCCCTGCTCCAGTTTATGAACGCCGGCAAGGACAGTGTGCAGGTGCCGGCATCGGTGCATTGCGACCATCTGATATGCGCCGACAACGGAGCCGATGAGGATCTGCCGGTGGCCGGACAGACTAATAAAGAGGTGTATGATTTCCTCAAATCGGTGTCGGCCAAGTACAAGATAGGATTCTGGCGGCCCGGCGCGGGCATCATACATCAGGTGGTGCTCGAGAACTATGCCTTCCCCGGAGGAATGATGGTGGGCACCGACTCGCACACACCCAACGCCGGAGGACTCGGTATGGTGGCCGTCGGAGTGGGTGGCGCGGATGCCGTGGATGTGCTCACGGGACAGCCCTGGGAACTGCGCATGCCCAAGATTATCGGTGTGCGACTGACCGGAAAGCTCGGCGGATGGGCCGCACCAAAGGATGTCATTCTCGAGATATTGGGACAGCTGACCGTCAAGGGCGGCACTAACGCCATACTCGAGTATTTCGGCGACGGACTGGAGTCGATATCGGCCACGGGTCGTGCCACGATTTGTAATATGGGAGCCGAGCTCGGTGCCACATGCTCCATATTCCCCTTCGACGACAATACGGCCGAGTATCTGCGTCGTACGGGTCGCACGGAGGTGGCCTCTATGGCTGCCGACAACAGTGACAATCTCAAAGCCGACAGCGAGGTGTACTCGCAGCCCGACCGGTACTACGACATGCTGATGGATATTGACCTCTCTGCCATTGAGCCACATCTCAACGGTCCGTTCACGCCCGACGCTGCAACGACAGTCTCCGAGATGAAAGACCGTGTGCGCGACAACAATTATCCGCCGGCAGTGGAGGTGGGGCTGATAGGCTCGTGCACCAATTCGTCTTATCAGGACCTGTGCCGTGCCGCCTCTGTGGCACGTCAGGCATACGCCAGAAACATTCCCGTCAAGGCACAGATAATAATCAATCCCGGCTCCGAACAGATACGCCGCACGGCCGAACGCGACGGCATACTCGATGATTTCCGTCGCATCGGTGCCATGATCATGGCCAACGCCTGCGGTCCTTGCATCGGACAGTGGAAACGACATACCGATGACAACAACCGCCCCAACTCGATAGTGACGTCGTTCAACCGCAATTTCCGCCGCCGTGCCGACGGTAATCCCAATACATACGCTTTCGTGGCGAGCCCCGAGATGACAATAGCGCTGGCCGTGGCGGGCCGTCTTGATTTCAATCCCGCTACCGACAGTATCGCCGACAAGGACGGTCGACAGGTCATGCTGGACGCTCCCTCCGGCGATGTGTTCCCCCGAGGCGGTTTCGATGAGGCCGACAACGTGCTCATACAGCCCGGATGTGGCGACGAGGACACCGAGGTGATAATCGCGCCCGACTCGGCCCGGCTGCAACGTCTGGCTCCTTTCGCTCCGTGGGACGGCAACGACCTCACGGATATGCAACTTCTTATAAAGGTGAAAGGCAAATGCACCACCGACCATATATCTATGGCCGGACCGTGGCTCCGATTCAGAGGACATCTGCAAAACATATCGGACAACATGCTCATGGGTGCCGTCAATGCCTTCAACGACAAGACCAACAGTGTGGTGTGTGCCATTGACGGTGAGGAAACGGCCGTTTCGGACGCTGCAAAAAAATATAAGGCGGCCGGACTGTCATCGGTTGTGGTGGCCGAAGAAAACTATGGCGAGGGCAGCTCGCGCGAACATGCGGCGATGGAACCGCGATACCTCAACGTGAAGGTGGTGCTGGCCAAGAGCTTCGCCCGCATTCATGAGACCAATCTCAAGAAGCAGGGCATGCTCGCCCTGACCTTCGCCGACAAGGATGATTACGACCGCATACGCGAGAACGACCGCATCTCGGTGACGGGACTCACGGCCTTCACTCCGGGCAAACGCCTCACGGTGACACTCCGACACGATGACGGCACGACCGAATCGTTCGAGGCCGACCATACATACAATGCCACGCAGATAGAATGGTTCCGTTGTGGCAGCGCACTCAATTATGTTCAATCAAAACAGAAACAATGAAGATAACAAAGCAAAACAATATACTCACAGTGCCCGATGTGGCCACCATCCCCTTCGTAGAGGGTGACGGAGTGGGCGCGGAGATTACTCCCGTATGTCAAAAGGTGGTGGATGCGGCTGTCGCAAAAGCCTACTCTGGACGTAGAAGGATAGAATGGATGGAGGTGCTTGCCGGTGGCAAGGCTCACGAACAGACCGGAGAATGGTTGCCCCAAGCCACGGTCGATGCTTTCAAGGACTATCTCGTGGGCATCAAAGGTCCGCTGATGACACCTGTGGGCGGCGGTATGCGCTCGCTCAATGTGGCCCTCCGACAGACCCTCGACCTCTATGTCTGCCAGCGACCGGTGCGCTATTTCAAGGGCGTGGAGGCCACGGTGAAACATCCCGAGTATGTGGATATGTGCATATTCCGCGAGAACACCGAGGATATATATGCTGGAATAGAGTGGGAGGCGGGTTCGCCCGAGGCGGAGAAATTCTATAAGTTCCTCTCTGAGGAAATGGGCGTGACGAAAGTACGTTTTCCCGAGACATCGGGCTTCGGAGTAAAGCCGGTGTCGCGCGAGGGTAGCGAGCGGCTCATACGCAGCGCCATCGACTACGCCCTGTCTCACGATCTGCGCACGGTGACGCTCGTTCACAAAGGCAACATAATGAAATTCACCGAGGGAGGATTCAAGAAATGGGGCTACGAACTGGCCCGGCGTGAGTATGCCGAGGAACTGGCCGACGGACGGCTTGTCGTCAACGACTGCATCTGCGACGCCTTCCTGCAAAATGCTCTGCTCCGTCCGCAGGACTATAAGGTCATCGCCACGATGAATCTCAACGGCGATTACGTGTCGGATATGCTTGCCGCACAGGTGGGAGGCATAGGCATCGCGCCCGGCGGCAACATCAATTACGACACCGGACACGCCATCTTCGAGGCCACACACGGCATCGCTCCCGACATCGCGGGAATGGACAAGGTGAACCCGTGCAGCATGATACTCTCGGCGGTGATGATGCTCGACTACATGGGATGGCACGAGGCGGGCGAACTGATAACCGCCGCCATCGAGAAACTGTTTGCCAAAGGATGTGCCACAATAGACCTGGCGCGGTTCATGCCCGACGGACAAGCGGTAGGAACAAAGGCGTTCGGCGAGAAGCTCATACAAGCAATGTAGGTGATAAAGAATATAACTGACGAATATGAAAAAGGAATATCTGATATACAAATTGTCTGACGAGGTGAAGAACTCGTGCAAGATAGACAATGACTTGTTCAAAAAATACGGCGTGAAACGCGGCCTTCGCAACGAGGACGGCAGCGGTGTGCTCGTGGGGCTGACCAACATCGGTAATGTGGTGGGCTACGACCGCGACGAGAACGGGGTGCTCACGCCCACGGCAGGCAAGTTGTTCTACCGCGGCTACGAGTTGGATGACCTCGTCAGTCCGCTCCTTGCCGAGAAAAGATGTGGATTCGAGGAGATAGCTTTCCTCCTGCTCTCGGGTAATCTGCCGGATGCCGAGGAACTGGCGTCGTTCAAGGAACTCATCACCGACAATATGGCTCTGGACCATAAGTCGATTGTGCACATCTTCGACCTGGAAGGTTCGAATATCATGAATATTCTTGCGCGCACCGTGCTCGAGATGTACACGTTCGATCCCAATCCCGATGATCTCTCGCGCGACAATCTCATGCGTCAGGCCGTGGAACTCATGGCGCGTTTCCCCACCATCGTGGCCTACGCCTACAATATCTACCGCCACAGTGTGCAGGGGCGCTCGCTCAACATACGCCATCCTCGTGAGGGTATGTCGATAGCCGAAAATTTCCTTTATATGCTTAAGGACGAGAACTACACCGAACTGGATGTGCGTATGCTCGACATGCTCCTCATCATTCAGGCGGAGCATGGCGGAGGTAACAACTCGACGTTCACCGTGCGCGTGACATCGTCAAGCCGCACCGACACCTATTCGAGCATAGCTGCCGGCATCGGTTCGCTCAAGGGTCCGCTCCACGGCGGTGCCAACATACGGGCGATAAGGATGTTTCATAACTTGAAGGAGAATATCACCGACTGGAAGGATATCAACGAAATCGATACGTACATCAACCGCATCCTCGACAAACAGGCTTACGATCAAAGCGGACTGGTCTACGGCATAGGTCACGCCGTCTACACCGTGAGCGACCCGCGAGCAGTGGAGCTAAAACGCCTCGCCGGCGACCTGGCTAAGGAGAAGGGACGCGAGGAGGAATACGAATTCCTCAAACTGCTCGAACAGGAGAGCATCAAGTGTGTGGCCGCCCGGCGCAACACCAAGAAACCGCTCTGCGCCAATGTGGATTTCTACTCGGGATTCATATACGAGATGATAGGACTGCCGCAGGAGATTTACACTCCGATATTCGCCATGTCGCGCATCGTGGGATGGATGGCTCACCGCATCGAGGAACTCAATTTCGAGGGACGACGCATCATCCGTCCGGCCTACAAAAACGTGCTCGACGACAAGGAGTATGTACCTCTGGATGAGCGATGACGTAAGTATCGGAATGCCGTGTGATATGGCTTGCAGGGAGCATCGGTTTTTCTTAAAATAGTACAGGGCCTTTGTACCGTCAGTACAATGGCCCTGTACTATCAGTACAAAGGCCCTGTACTGAACCTGTATTAATTTTCCGCCTTATCAGGACAATCAGATTGTGACCCTATAATGGATTTGAAATATTAAACCCGAATCGGTCCTCAGAGTTCATGGCTGTTTTGGAGATTATATTTGTTGTATTGCGACCGTATTGTCGA
>CAJKQX010000033.1 GCA_905202125.1 uncultured Prevotella sp. | reverse complement strand
ACTGAAAAAAATCTTTTTTCGTTTGCCATTGCGCTCACCTTTCACTATATTTGCACATACTAAGTTTGGATAAGCTGTTGTATAGGCAACGGAAGGCCAACACTCATCAAGACCCATAATAATAAGGAAAAGACATGAAGATTTGCATCAAAGATCTAAAAAAGACATTCAATGAGAAGACTGCCGTGGATGTTTTGCATTTGGAAATAAGCAATGGTGACATACTCGGACTGGTGGGCAACAACGGTGCGGGAAAGACCACACTGTTTCGCTTGATACTCGATTTGCTCAAAGCCGACAGCGGAAACGTCGTCATGACATTCGACACACCGATGGACACCGACAGTGTGGCGACCGAAGACATCAATCCGGCCGAGAGCGAGACATGGAAGAAATTCACCGGAGCATACATCGACGAGGGCTTCCTGATAGATTTCCTTACACCGGAGGAATTTTTCGGATTCATCGGCAAGACCAACAACATGTCGGACGAGGAGATAAAAGCACGTCTCGAGGATTTCGCCCAGTTCATGAATGGCGAGATTATGGGACAGAAGAAATACATACGCGAATTCTCGGCCGGCAACAAACAGAAAATAGGTATCATCGCCGCCATGCTGAACAAGCCGCAACTGCTGATACTCGACGAACCGTTCAACTTTCTTGACCCGAGCAGCCAGAATGTGCTGAAAAAAGAAATCACCGACTACAACAAAGAGACCGGTGCCACCATCCTCATTTCCAGCCACAACCTGCAACACACCACCGACATATCCACACGCATCGCCCTGCTCGAGCACGGACAGATAATAAAGGATATGCAGGGCGAAAATAGTGACTTTGAGAAAGAGCTCGAAGACTATTTCCAGGTGTAACCGGCCGAGCGCCACATGCGCACGGCGTAGCATCCCAAAGCATACAGGCAGACCACGAGAACATACATCAATACCACCTGCAACGGTATGAGATGTATATTTTCGACGGTTGCACCGGGTATGCGTGACATCATCGACAATCCGCCGTCAAGCCATCTCACTGCCATCACGAGCACATCCTCAAGCGCACGTTGCACCACAGGCAGCGGTGCAGCCAACAGCAACACCACGGCGCAATAGATGATGAATGTGGCAATGGGAACGGCCAGTACATTGGCAAAAAGGAAATAACAAGAGAAACGCCCGAAATAATACATCACAAGCGGAGCCACTCCTATCTGTGCGGCCACAGATACACAAACGAGTGACCACAACCATCTGAACAGACGATAATCAAAAAGCCGACGCCCTTTGAACAAATGATAAAACGGTGGGTAAAACACCAATATACCCAACACGGCCATGAACGACAGCTGGAAACCCACATCCCAAAGATACAACGGATTGACAACAAGCATCACGACAGCTGCGAAAGCGAGGGTATTGGCCGACATACGGTCGCGATTGAGCAATACCACAAGCGAATAAAGGGTGAACATGGAGGCCGACCGAACCACGCCCGGCGACAAACCTGTCATCATGGCGTAGCCCCATATTGCTGACACAATGACTACCTGCGGCAAAAGGCCATCGCGGTATCTGGCAAACAACAGCGACAACAACATATAAATCACGCCCAAATGCAGTCCCGACAATGCCAACAGATGGGACACTCCGCTCACGGCATAGAGTTCTTTGCGGTCCTTATCAAGCCCGGACTTGTCGCCTAAGGTCATTGCCGCGACCACCTGACGCACATCGTCGGGACATGTCTGCAACCTCTCAAGCAGACGTTGGCGCAACATCAGTGCCGCCACCCGCGCCCGGTCTATCCGCGAGAGAGACCGTAATGAGACAGTGGCGGGACACCATCGGTCGCGATAAGCAAAGGCTGTAGCCACAAACCCGTGCACCTCCATCCATCGGCGATAATCAAAATTGGTGTCCATGCGATAATTGCGCGGATATTCGAGTTGCGCCTCCACCACCACTCCATTGCCGCATGCCAACCGACACATGCCGCTGTCGCACATCAGCGAGGCCCGCACCTTGCGTCCGGCCAACGCTCCATCGGCCACAAGCAGATCACACCTGACCGTACGACCATGCGCCACGGGTACGCTCGACACTACGGCCTGAAACCTGACAGGATGTCCGGGCAGCGTCAATCGCATGTCGGCCTTGTGCGCCGAGACTATCCACGCACCTTGCAACAGCGTGGTGAGCAGAAGCAACGTGCTCTGAAGGATAGGCCGGCGCCAAAACATCATCGAAACACACAGCGATACAATAGTAAAGATGACCCAACACACTATCGGGACAACCGTTGCGAGCATATCACCAAGCCATACGCCTATGGCGAACATGACAGCCACACGCAGCAATGGGAATAGTTGTATCTTACCGTTGGGCGTCATTCATAATCATCGATAACATTGTTGATGAAATCCATCATCGGTTTTCCCGTCTCCATGATCTCGGCCATATCATCGAGCCATTTTTCTCCTTCAAAAAACGATTCGGGCACAGCCGTCCAGCAACAGTAATCTTTCATACGCAGATATTCTATGTGCTCGTAATCGCGCGGGAATCCAGAAGGACAAGTCTTCAGATGTTCCAGTCCGAAGCCTCGGGGCGAGTCCCATGAGCCCTGGCCCGGTTTGCCGAACAGAGAGAGAAACCGTTCATTCTCCACACACTGCCGCCACTCATTGATATTGCCCATAATCTCATTGCGGCAGGATGTGAGTATGTTGGTAGGCAACCAGTAATTTCCACACGCGAGAAGACAATGTTCGGGTTCAAGATGGATGTAATATCCTCCATGCAAAGCTTTCTTGCCGTGGGCGGCGATATATGCGCCCATGTGAGTCTTGTATGGCGACTTGTCTGAAGAGAATCGTGTGTCGCGGTTGATGCGGTATGTGGCGTCCTTCACCATGATATGAGCCACGCTGCCATCAAACTCGGCAATGCGCACGATGGCCTGTGCCACTGCCCGTTCAAACTCGGCTTTCACGTCGAGATATTCCTTCTTATACTCGGCAAACCACTGTCTGTTGTTGTTGGCAGACAACTGTGTCAGAAACGACATAATCTTTTTTATATCCATTTTCTTCGTTTTTTTTCACTATCTATTTGGACAGTTTGGAACCTTCGAGACGCTTGGGACAGACCTCGTTCAGTCCGCAATCGCCGCAATGCGGTTTACGACTTGTACACACATATCGTCCGTGCAGCAGCAGCCAGTGATGTGCGCGTGAGAGATATTCGTCGGGAATATGCCTCATGAGCTCGCTTTCCACCTTGAACGGAGTATTCGCCGTGGCGGGCACGAGTCCCAGACGGTGACTCACACGAAAGACATGTGTGTCGACGGCCATCGCCGACTTGCCGAATGCCACGGCCTGCATCACGTTGGCCGTCTTTCGCCCCACTCCGGGCAGACGCAACAGGCTGTCGAAATCGGAAGGCACCTCGCCCCCGAAATCGGATACGAGCATACGCGCCATCTCCACCAGATGGGCGGCTTTGGCGTTGGGATAGGACACGCTTCTCACGTATTCGTATATCTCATCGACATCGGCATCGGCCAGCGACCGGGCGTCAGGATAATGCCTGAAGAGTTCGGGTGTGACCATATTCACACGTCTGTCGGTGCACTGTGCGCTCAATATCACCGCCACGAGCAACTGGAAGACGCTGCCAAACTCAAGTTCGGTGGTTACTTCAGGATGTCGGCTCGCGAAATAATCGAGCACATATTCATATTTTTGTTTTCGGTTCATAATGATAAGGAAATGGCCTCTTGGCCCTGTCAATCTACAAATTTAAACAAAAAGAGCGATAAACGACCAACGGCGAACATAAAAAATCTACTGATAAAAACAAAAAAGGCAACCCACACACATGCGAGTTGCCCTAATATTGAAAACCTGTTATTCTTATTTCTTGTCCTTTGCCGGTTTGTCTTCCTTCACAGGAGCCGATTTGTAGGCCTTGTTCAATCCGGCTACCACCTCGTTGGTGATGTCGTGACTCTTGTCGGCATAAAGGATATTGTCGCCTGCCTTGCTGATAATAAGACCATATTTCTTGTCTTTGTTGTACACGGCGAGGAAATGCTGTATGCTGTCGCGCAGAGCGTTGTTGAACTTGTCTGTCTCATTCTGGAACTCGGTGCTCAGACGCTGGTTGAGAACCTGCAAATCAGCACTTTGTTTCTGAAGTGAGGCCTGTATGCCTTCAGCCTGTTCGCGTGTGTAAGCATTCTGTTGCAATTTCTGCTGGAAATTGGCAGCGGCAGCTTCGAGTTGCTGTTGTTTCTGCGACAGAGTGTTCTGTATGTTCTGACTTTTCTTCTGCAGAATCAACGAATAATCCTTGCAGTACTTATACTGGGTCATGATACTGTCGACCTCGACAAAAGCAATCTTGGTTGAGACGGGAGCCACCTGCTGGCTGTTGGAGGCCTCATCAACCGGTTGTGATTTGTCACATGATGTAAGTGTGACCGTTGTCATAGCAGCAACAGCAAGCACTCTGAAAAAGTTTTTCTTATTCATTATTATTTAGTTTTTTAATCATTACGTATCTTTCGCTCTGCTGTCAGTATGCGCCGCCCCTCTCACGGGCCTCGCGGTCTTGGTCCATCACGCAGTGTATGCCATTCTTGCGCAGCAACGGATTGTCATGGATGTGCTGCGAGGAGAACTTGCCATTTTTCTTCAAGATAATCCTTACACACAGTAATGCAACGGCAATAGCAATTATTAACACGCTGACAAGCAAAGTTTCTACCATTTTTATTAATTTTGTGGCTACAAAGATAATGTAAAACATGCACAGAACAAAATAATTTATTTATTTTTATGAGCAGCATGATTTAACGTAGACAATTTTAACTACAAACGCTGCTGTAAATCTTGCTAATACAATCATTCTTTGTCATAACACTGAAAAATTACAATTAAAACATCATAAGATATGAACAACAACGAATTGAAACCGGCTCTCGTATTTGAGCATTTTGCAAAAATAAACAGTATTCCGCGTCCTTCCAAACGTGAGGAGAAGATGATAGAATATCTCAAGGAGTTCGGCGAAAGCCGCCATCTTGACACGAAGGTGGACGAGACGGGCAACGTGATAATACGCAAACCGGCCACAAAGGGATATGAGGACAAGCCCATCGTGGTGCTGCAAAGCCACATGGACATGGTGTGCGACAAGCTCGTCGACATCGAGTTTGATTTCGACAAAGACGCCATTCAGACATATATCGATGGCGAATGGCTCACTGCAAAGGGTACCACTCTCGGTGCCGACGACGGCATAGGATGTGCCATCGAACTGGCATTGCTCGACAGCGATGATATCGAACACGGTCCGATAGAGTGTGTGTTCACTCGCGATGAGGAGACAGGACTGACCGGCGCCATGGGCATGAAGAGCGATTTCATGACCGGAGACATGCTCATCAATCTCGACTCGGAGGATGAAGGACAGATCTTCGTGTCGTGTGCGGGCGGCAAGACAACAACTGCCAAGTTCACATTTACACGCGAGAATGCTCCCGAAGGATATTTCTTCATCAAGGCATCAATCAAAGGACTGCTGGGAGGACACTCGGGCGACGATATCGACAAGAAACGTGCCAATGCCATAAAGATACTGGCACGATTCCTGTACAAGGAACAGGAGAAGACGGATGTGCGCCTGGCCGAATTCAACTCGGGCAAGATGCACAACGCCATACCTCGCGACGGCAGCATACTCTTTGGCGTACCCAATGCCGACAAGGAGATGATACGCGCCGACTGGAATATCTTCACAGCCGAGGTGGAGGAGGAATACCATATCACAGACACCGCCATGCAGTTTGCAATGGAGAGCACTGAGGCCAAACCCGTGATAGACAAAGAGACAGCCCGCAAGTTTATCATGGCTGTTCAGGGCGTCGACAACGGCATCTTCGCAATGTGTCAGGACGAGGCGTTGGCCGGCATGGTTGAGACATCGAGCAACATCGCAAGCGTGACAACAACCGAGAACGGGATCGTGGTGGTGGCATCTCAACGCTCCAACGTGATGAGCAACCTGGAGAATCAGGCCAACAGCGTGAAAGCCATATTCCAGCTCGCAGGAGCCGAGGTATGGCAGGGCGACGGCTATCCGGCTTGGAAGATGAGAGCCGACAGCAAACTCACACGCACAGCCGTGGAATCTTACAAGAAACTGTTTGGCAAAGAGCCTATCGTCCGCGGCATACATGCCGGACTGGAATGCGGACTCTTCTCCGAGCGTTATCCATCGCTCGACATGATTTCATTCGGTCCGACACTGCGTGGCGTGCACACCCCCGACGAGCGTCTGCACATACCGACAGTAGAAATGGTGTGGGAGCATATTCTGGATATTCTGAAAAACGTCGAGAAATAAAGATGCAGATACGCAAAACAGCCTTATCGCTCTGTGCCGCAACCATCCTCGTGGGTTGCGGACAGAAACTGAACAACGAAAAACTGATAAAGGATTTTCTCGACAAGAACATCACCGACAAGGATATATCCGAAATCTCTTTCTCGCGCACCGACTCCACGGTGCACGTGAGCGACAGCACAATACGAAGTCTGAGAGCCAAGTCCGACAAACTGCCGATATTCAGAAAGAACATTGAATACGGAGAAAGACGCGACACAAAGAAAATGTATTATGTCAACGTCGAGTACAAGACATCGGATGGAGAGAAAATGAGACACACGTTTTACATCGATGCGAAAATGCAGAACGTGGTATGTGTCAAGACCGACAATCCCGCTCTATGGGAGAAGAAATACTAAAATAAGAAATCAGGGTGCCCATCCTCATGGATAGCGCACCCTGATTTCTTATTATATATTCAGCTTTTGACTTAAACAATACCCTGAGCCATCATGGCTTTGGCCACCTTGAGGAATCCTGCCACGTTGGCACCCTTCACATAATTGATGTATCCATCGGCCTCTGTTCCGTATTTCACGCAGTTGGCGTGGATATCGTTCATGATGTCATGCAACTTCTTGTCCACTTCCTCGCTGCTCCAGCGCAGACGCTCCGAGTTCTGAGTCATCTCCAGACCTGACACGGCCACACCACCGGCATTGGCTGCCTTTCCGGGCGAATAGAGTATCTTGGCATCCTGGAACACCTTGATTGCTTCAGGTGTAGAAGGCATGTTGGCACCTTCACTCACTGCAAACACACCGTTGGCAACGAGAGCTTTGGCAGCCTCCTCGTTGATTTCGTTCTGTGTGGCAGAAGGCAGGGCGATATCGGCTTTCTCAAACCAGGGCTTGGCACCGGCCACATATTTCACACCGTATGTCTCTGCATATTCGCGGATACGTCCGCGCTCGATATTCTTGAGCTCCTTGACATAAGCCAGTTTCTCCTCATCGATACCGTCGGGATCGTAGATGTATCCGTCAGAGTCGGACATGGTGACGGGCTTGGCTCCGAGTTGAATCAGTTTCTCGACAGTGTATTGGGCCACATTACCCGAACCGCTGACGAGCACTGTCTTGCCCTTGATGTCGATATTGCGGGTCTTGAGCATGTTCTCAAGGAAATATACGTTACCATAACCGGTGGCTTCGGGACGGATGAGCGAACCGCCGAATTCGAGACCCTTACCCGTAAGGATGCCGTTGAACTGATGGGTCAGTTTCTTGTATTGGCCGAACATGTAGCCCACCTCACGGCCACCTACTCCTATATCACCTGCCGGAACGTCCTCGTCGGGACCGATGTGGCGATAAAGCTCTGTCATGAAAGCCTGGCAGAAACGCATCACCTCGGCATTGCTCTTGCCACGCGGAGAGAAATCGGAACCTCCCTTACCTCCGCCCATAGGCAGTGTGGTGAGCGAATTCTTGAATGTCTGCTCGAAAGCAAGGAATTTGAGGATACCGAGATTCACTGAAGCGTGGAAACGGATACCGCCTTTGTACGGACCGATGACGTTGTTGTGCTGTACGCGGTAACCCATGTTTGTCTGCACATTGCCTTTATCGTCGACCCATGTCACGCGAAACTCGATGACGCGGTCGGGAATGCACAAGCGATCGATAAGATTGGATTTTTCAAACTCGGGATGTTTGTTGTATTCTTCTTCGATTGTACCTAATACCTGACTGACAGCCTGTATGTACTCAGGCTCGTTCGGAAATCTTCTTTTCAAATTCTCTACAACTTCTACAGCTTTCATTTTCTTTAATTATTTGTTAAACTTTATTTTTACCTTAATTATATATACGACATGAGACTTTCAGCTGTACAGCAATCCTGATGCACGGCATCCGATGAACCGTCGCATATCTTTTTAGCGTTTGCAAAGGTAAGTCCTTTATTTCAATAAAACAAACAAAACGTAAGTTTTTTGCACGAAAATATTACAAAAAGATATAAAAACCCGACTTTATTGTCATTATTCTAACCGACGACCCATTTACTACCGGGCAAGAATGATATGATTTTGGATGTCAGATATGAACAGATGAATGTGCATACGGCAACACTCGGTATGGCCGCAACGGTGGGCAGAGCCATCTCGCCCTTGAATATAGAGCCCCACATGCCGAGCCAGAACATGTGCATGAGATACATGCCGTAACTGCGTTTGGAGATGTCGGTGATACACTTGGGTGCCTCTGTCTGACCGATGCAAGTGAAGAGAAGAAACGCTCCGGCCGTAGCTACAAGACAATTGAGTGTGCAGAACGACCAGCCCAACTCAAGAACGGGTGTGGAATGGAGCACTCCGGGCACGGCCTGAACATAGAATGAATACATGGTGATGGCTGCACCGACAATGAACAACACGCTTCCCACCAGCAGACGGCGCACCCTATTCCACGTGAGATGCACACGGATGTAATGGGCCAACACAAGATATCCCAAGTAACCGGAGAAATTCCACAGGAGATGATACTGATTCCAAAAACACTCTCCCCACACTTCGCCGGACCAACGGTTGAGATACGGGATGCAGGTAGACACGGCGAAAAGGGCTATAAAGAACAATTCTTCCTTAGCTGTGGCCTTTTTCAGCCACGGCGAGATCACCGGGATAAAGAGATACAGGCCCAACAGCGGATACATGAACCACAGGTGTCCGGCCATAGTCGGGAAATTGAGAAGGATGCGTGACAAGTCGGTCATGGACGTCTCACTGTCTATCTGGCCCCACAACATCGGCAAGACAGAATATAGTATCATAAATATAAATAACGGGGGTAAAATGCGTTTGGCACGGTGAACGTAAAACTCGCGCATGGTGAATCCGTCTTTCATGGGGACAAGCAGAAACGCCGACACAATCATAAACAGTGGCACCGATATTCTGGAAAAGCCATCGTAGAGGGATACCCACAAACGGTCGGTTTCGTTATTGAGAAACGACTGCGGTCCGGCCAAATCTGTTCCTCCCGGAGCACCATAATAAAGCTCGCTCGCATGAACTATCATCACAAGAAAGCAAGCAAACACACGTACATAATCTAAAAATACTATTCGCTTCATTGTTTTAGGATATTAATTTATTGTTTTAAGTTGTTTCACGGACACGTCGTGGCAAGGGCGATTATCATGACAATCCGAACGAATTTAGTACAGGAGCTTTGTACTAACCGTACAGAGGCTTTGTACTAACCGTACAAGGGCTTTGTACCAACCGTACAGAGGCTCTGTACGAATTTGATTTCAGGAAGATATGATTTTCGCTAATTTCATCCGGCATTTTCTCTTGATTTCTCCATCGGGTCGTATCAACAAAAATACACGGATACCGTGCGAAAAGTCATCATCTGTATTCGCACAGTCTCCGTGTATTTATATTTTCATTGCTTTCATGCCGAGAGGCTTTGTATCAAGCGATAAACGACGATTGTTGTAATACGGATATCAAGTTTATTTCTTGATTCCAAACAGTTTGAGAGATTTCTTAATGATCGATTTGATCTTGCTTGTCTCTTCGGGCTGTTGTGTCTTGTTCAGAACAGCCGCTTGCTCTTCCGTCTTTTTCCTGTTGGAATTATGTCTCGGCTTGCGGCGTCTGTCCTTATTATACTTTTTCTCAACCCCTTCAGTGTCGGCTTTGACGCGTTTCTTTTCCACGCGCTGTTTCTCTTGGACCTGCGCTTTGGGCGCTTGCTGTCTGTCGTCACTACCGGTTGCGGGTTTGCGACGACGGCGGCGATTGTTCTCCTTTTTGTTTTCAGCCGCAGCCATATCTACGTTTGCGGGAGCCGCCTTGGCGTCATTGCCTTCCGATTTATTGCGATGCTGTCTATCGGAGGATTTCTCACGCCTGTCCTTACGGCGCGTCTCGTCAGCGGGTTTGTCCGATTTCTTTTGGGGTTTATCGCCACGACGCTTGCTGTCACAACCCTTGCGTCTGCCCTTCTCGCCCACCTTATACTCGGGAGCGTCGCCCAGACCTTCGGGCAGAGGTTTCTTCTCGACCACCTTCTCAAGTTGTTTCTCAATCTGCTTGAAATAGTACATGTCCTTATCGCTTACGAAGGTGATGGCAATACCGTCGCGATCGGCTCGCGCCGTACGACCGATGCGATGGACATAGTCCTCGGCATCTTGCGGCACGTCAAAGTTGATGACCATCGAGATATCGTCAATGTCGATGCCTCGTGCCACGATATCCGTAGCCACGAGCACGTCTATCTGTCCGCTCTTGAACTTGTACATGATATCGTCACGCTGCGCCTGCTCCAGGTCGGAGTGCATCTCGCCACTGTTGATATTCATCTTGAGCAGGGCACGGTTGATGAGTTTCACCTTCTGTTTCTTGCCCGAGAAGATGATAACACGTTTCAGGTCGCCGGTCTTGAATATGCTCTTGATGATGCCCAGTTTCTGGTCTTCGTAACAGAGATATGCGCTCTGCTGTATCTTCTCGGCCGGTTTGCTCACGGCGATCTTCACCGTCACCGGGTCTTTGAGAAGAGTATTGGCCAGTTCCTCTATCTTCTCAGGCATCGTGGCCGAGAACATGATGGTCTGACATGTGTCCGGCAGATAGCTCGCAATCTTCTTGATGTCGTCCGAGAATCCCATATCGAGCATGCGGTCGGCCTCATCGAGGATGAAGAAAGACACATTGCTGAAATCGGCATTGCCCATAGACAGATGGCTGAGGAGGCGTCCCGGAGTGGCGATTATCACATCGGCACCGAGACTGAGACTCTTCAGTTCCTGATCGTAACGGTTGCCATCGTTGCCACCATAGATGGCCACGCTGCTTATACCGTCAAGATAATAGCCGAAGCCCTGCATGGCCTGGTCTATCTGCTGGGCGAGTTCGCGTGTGGGACTCATGATGACGCAGTTGATGGTGTCTTGCGGGCATTCGCCATCCTGAAGACGGCTGAGTATCGGTAGTAAATAAGCGGCGGTCTTGCCCGTACCTGTCTGGGCCACGCCGAGGACATCGTGTCCTGCAAGTATCTCCGGAATACATTTCTCCTGTACCGGAGTGCATGTGTCGAAACGCATGTCATACAATGCATCAAGCACTGCATCGTTCAAATCTAATTCGTCAAAATACATATTTCTTTTAGTTTGGTGCCTTCTTGTAGCAGAAATATGCCACTATGGCAAATATAAAATTAGGTATCCACGCGGCCAACATGGGCGGAGTGTTGGCATTGATGGCGAACGTGGAAGAGACGGTCTGCAACATAATATATCCGAAGCTCAAGGCCAGACCGATGCCCAAATACAGTCCCATACCGCCCTTACGCTTGCGCGAAGAGAGCGAGACGCCGATGGTCGTTAGGATGAATGAGGCGAAGGAAGAGGCGATACGTTTGTGATACTCCACTTGGTATTGCACCACATTGCTGCTGCCTCGGTCGATCTGTTTGGAGATATACTCCTTGAGTTCTGGGCTCGTGAAGGTCTCCTGTTGTCCCTTAGAATATACGAGGTCGGTGGGTTCCATCTGTATGATGGTATCTCTTTTAGCGCCGTGGGTGATGTGTTCACGCAGTCCGCGCAGCTCTCTTATCTTCCAGTTGGAGACTGTCCAGTGGAACTTGGAGTCGGAGATGGTGTCATACTGTATGTCCGTGGCCGTCATGTGACTGATGAGTTTCTTGTTCTCAAACTTGTCAAGCGAGAATCCGTAACCCTTTTTGCTACGGTTGTCGTAATGCTGGATATAAGCTATGACACCGTTGCCGACCTGCAACATGACGTTGTCGGCCGACGTGTTTTTCTTCTTATTCTTGTACATTGTCTCGAAATTCTGTCTCACCACCGTGCCATGCGGGATGACATAAGCACTGAGATAGAAAGACAAGGTCGATATCAGCACACAGGATATCATATAGGGTCGCATCAGTCGTCTGAACGAGATGCCGGCCGCGAGCATCGATATGATCTCGGAGTTACCCGCAAGTTTGGTGGTGAAAAAGATTACGGCGATAAATACGAACAACGGACTGAAAAGATTGGCGAAATAGGGCACGAAATTGGCATAATAATCGAAGACAATTGCCTTCAACGGTGCATGATATTGTGCAAACTTGGCCAAATTCTCATTAACATCGAAAACTATCGAAATCGAGATGATAAGAATAATGGAATAAATGTATGTGCCGATGAATTTCTTGATAATATACCAATCCAGCAACTTCACATACTGACCGGGATTGGGCACGGCTCGCGATGCCTTACTGTCTCTGAGTCGTGACATCAATGCAACAAGACGCTCAGGTTTGGTCTTTTGCCAAACCCTGCCCAACGTCTGTTTTAGGGTATTCTTGGTTTCTCCTGTCTGTTTCTTCATCATTGTGTGAGCTATACTCTTTGTCCGAGTCGTTCGATGACACTTGCCTTCCATGCCACGAAATCACCCTTCTCGATATGTTCACGCGCATCGGCGGTCAGTCGGAGATAGAAAGCCAAGTTATGTATACTTGCTATCTGCATGGCCAACAGTTCCTGTGCCTTGAAGAGATGGTGCAGATAAGCCTTGCTGTGCAGACGGTCGATGTCGCACCCGTCGGGGTCAATGGGCGAGAAATCGTTTTCCCATTTCTTGTTGCGCATATTCATCGTACCGTTGTAGGTGAAAAGCATGGCGTTGCGCCCGTTGCGAGTCGGCATGACACAATCAAACATATCCACTCCGCGCTCAATCGCCTCAAGTATGTTTTGGGGTGTGCCCACTCCCATGAGATAACGAGGCTTGTCTTTGGGAAGAATCTCGTTGACCACCTCAATCATCTCATACATCACCTCGGTGGGTTCTCCCACAGCCAATCCTCCGATAGCATTGCCATCGGCTCCTTTGTCGGCTATGTATTTGGCGGCTTCGCGTCGTAGGTCTTTGTATGTGCATCCCTGAACGATGGGGAACAGGCTCTGGCTGTATCCATAGAGCGGTTCGGTCTCGTTGAAGCGTTTTATGCACCGGTCGAGCCATCGCTGTGTCAGTCCCAGACTCTTTTTGGCATACTGATAATCACTGTCTCCGGGAGGACATTCGTCAAATGCCATAATGATGTCGGCGCCTATGGCGCGCTCAGTATCCATCACATTCTCGGGGGTGAAGATATGTTTCGAACCGTCGATATGCGAGCGAAATTCGCAGCCTTCTTCCTTGAGCTTGCGGATACCGGTGAGCGAAAACACCTGAAAACCGCCCGAATCGGTGAGTATGGGTCGGTCCCATGTGTTAAACTTATGCAGTCCGCCGGCGGCCTTGAGCACATTGAGGCCTGGGCGCAGGTACAGATGATATGTGTTGCCCAGGATGATCTGAGCCTTCACCTGCTCGCGCAACTCCGAGAAATGCACACCTTTGACCGATCCGCATGTGCCCACAGGCATGAAGACAGGTGTCTTGATGGTGCCGTGAGCGGTCGTTATCAATCCGGTACGTGCATCGGATGCAGGGTCGGTGCATTGCAATTGGAATGTCATACGTTTCTCTTTAATTGGTTGCCGACGCTTTGCCGTCGTGTTCTGTATTTCCCTCCATGACAGTGAGGTCGACCGGATTGTTTACTATCTCGTCGGTCAAGGCGAAATCCCAGACGTCCTGCACATTCTCGACATAGTGGAACTCAACCCCTTTCAAATAAATCCCGGGTATCTCATCTATGTCCTTCTTGTTGTCGCGACACATTATTATATCTGTGATTCCGGCACGTTTGGCGGCGAGGATTTTCTCCTTGATGCCTCCCACGGGAAGCACTTTGCCACGCAGAGTGATCTCGCCCGTCATTGCTGTGTTCTTGCGCACCTTGCGCTGTGTGAGGGCGGAGGCTATCGATGTGGCGATGGTGATACCGGCCGAGGGTCCGTCCTTCGGTGTAGCGCCTTCGGGCACATGGATGTGTATATTCCATTGCTCGAACAGACGATAGTCCACGCCGAGCTTATCGGCATGGGCCTTGACGTATTCGAGAGCGATTGCGGCCGACTCTTTCATCACATCTCCCAGATTACCTGTGAGTGTGAGCTTGCCGGCTTTGCCCTTGCTGAGCGATGTCTCGATGAAGAGTATCTCGCCACCGACGCTGGTCCAGGCCAGACCCGTGACCACTCCGGCATAGTCGTTGCCCTGATATATGTCACGATAGAAGGGCGGTTTGCCGAGCAGATCCTCTATTTGTGCGGGAGTGATCTTCTCGTATGGCAGTTCGCCGTCACGCGCCTTGATGAGCGCCAGTTTGCGAAGCGACTTGTTCAATTGTTTCTCCAATTGTCTGACGCCACTCTCACGAGTGTATTGCTCGATAACCTTCTCTATTGCAGCCTTATTAAACTGCGGTTTATGCTCGGTGTCCACATCGAGTCCGGTGTTTTCGGTCTCTTTGGGGATGAGGTGGCGCTTGGCAATTTCTATTTTCTCCTCGGTGATGTATCCGCTCACCTCAATGATTTCCATGCGGTCGAGCAAGGGACGCGGGATGGTGTTGAGGTCGTTGGCCGTGGCAATGAAAAGCACCTTAGAGAGGTCGTAGTCCACATCAAGATAGTTGTCGTGGAACGCGTTGTTCTGCTCGGGATCGAGCACCTCGAGCAATGCCGACGACGGGTCGCCATTGACTGTATTCTGCGTTACCTTGTCTATCTCGTCGAGGATGAACACGGGATTGGACGAACCTGCCTTCTGTATGCACTTGATGATACGTCCGGGCATGGCGCCGATGTAGGTACGACGGTGTCCGCGTATTTCCGACTCATCGTGCAGACCACCGAGCGACATGCGCACGTATTTGCGTTTCATGGCCGCCGCAATGCTTTTGCCGAGACTTGTCTTGCCCACTCCCGGAGGGCCGTAAAGGCAGATGATGGGCGACTTGAGGTCGCCGCGCAACTTCAAGACGGCCATATATTCGAGTATGCGCTCCTTCACCTTCTCCATGCCATAGTGGTCACGATTGAGCACTTTCTGTGCACGTTTGAGGTCCAGGTTGTCTTTCGTGTATTCGCCCCACGGCAGATTGATGAGTGTCTGGAGATAATTGAGTTGCACACTGTATTCGGGTCCTTGCGGATTGAGTATATCCAGTTTGTCCAACTCCTTATAGAATACCTTAGCCACATCCTCCGACCATTTCTTCTTGCGGGCCTCTTCCTCCAGCTCGCGATGCTCGGGTGAACCGTCACCATTGCCCAATTCTTCCTTTATATTCTTGATCTGCTGTTGCAGGAAATATTCGCGTTGCTGCTCGTCGATATCCTCGCGTGTCTTGGTCCGGATATTCTGTTTCAGCTCGAGCAACTGGATTTCCTTGTTCAATATACGGAGTGTCCGCAGCACACGTTCCTTGATGGATTCAGCCTTGAGCATGTTCATCTTGTCGGATATGGCAAGCGGCAGATTGGTGCCTATGAAATCGACGGCCACCACATCGTTCTGTATGTTGTTGAGAGCGAATTGCGACTCGTCGGGAATGTCTTCGTTCTGACGTATATATTCGATGGTGGTCGAGCGAAGGTCGTCCATCGCCGTCTTGAACTCCTTGTCGCCGGCCTCGGGCATCACCTCGTTGTCTGCCACGGCACGTCCTGTGAGGAATGGTTTCTGCACATTGAGGTCGATCAAACGGCATCTTCCCAATCCTTGCACGATGGCTGTCACATTACGACCATTGCCGGGCATCTCGAGCAGTCTGACCAATTTTGCATAAACTCCATATTCATACAAATCTTTCTTCTGAGGATTTTCCTTATCCGCATTTTTCTGACAAAATACAGCAAAGACTGTTTCTTGATGATTCTTCAAGTAATTCATCAGATTCAAACTGACCTCGCGGCCGACAAGTATGGGCGAGATCACACCTGGAAAGAGCACCATATTGCGCGTGGCAAGGATGGGCAACTCCTCTTCCACTTCGATATTGAAGAGGTTTGTGATATCTCCTTCATAGTCGGCTATCATTTGAATTGACGTACTGGGCTTCTTGTTCATATATTTTGTATATTATTATCGAGAAAACATCGCAAATATCATGCCGATTGTCTTTATCGTATTCAAAAAACGATACAACAAGGCAATTTGGCTGCAAAGTTACACAAAAGATTTCAGACGGGCGCCATTTATATAATAATTGTGAGATAAGTCATTAATGAGTGATTCATTATTGACATTCGACAGTCCAAACATCCACAATCAGCACAATCGAAATGTTCGCCGAAATGATAAAAAAACAAGCGGACTCAATATAGAATCCGCTTGTTGCGTCGGGGCGACAGGATTCGAACCTGCGACCGCCTGGTCCCAAACCAGAAGCGCTACCGGGCTGCGCTACACCCCGAAAATGCAAGTTTCACTTTTGCGATGCAAAATTAATCGTTTTTTTCGAACCTTGCAAATTTGCGTTGATATTATTTTATAATACCTTGTTCCTTGAATATCTTTTTCAATATCTGCACACCACGCTCCACCTGTTCCTCTGTATGGGTGGCCATGAGCGCAAAACGCACCAATGTGTCCTGAGGAGCACAGGCTGGCGGAATGACCGAGTTTATGAACACTCCGTTGTCATAAGCCAACTTGGTCACGAGGAATGTCTTGGTGACATCTCTCACGTAAAGGGGAATAATCGGGCTCTGGCTGTCGCCAATCTCGAATCCTTCCTCACGGAAACGACGCAAAGCATACTTTGTGACAGCCCACAATTTCTCAATGCGCTCGGGCTCCTGCTGGATGATATGCAATGCCTCCCTTGCCGCAGCTGTGGCGGCCGGGGTATCAGATGCACTGAAGATATAAGTGCGGCAGGTGTGGCGAAGATAGTTTATCGTGTCAGCATCACCGGCTATGAAACCGCCGATACTTGCAAGCGACTTGGAGAATGTTCCCATGATAAGATCCACCTCATCGGTAAGTCCGAAATAATCGCACACGCCACGACCCTGACGACCGAACACACCGATACCGTGTGCCTCATCCACCATAATCGAGCAATTGTACTTGTGCTTCAGTTTAACGATTTCGGGGAGATTGGCCAAATCGCCTTCCATCGAGAAGACGCCATCCACCACAATCAGTTTCACAGCTTCCTGCGGGAGGGTCTTCAGGATGTTTTCCAAATCCTCCATGTCATTATGTTTGTAGTGAAGCTGTTTGGCAAACGACAGACGGCGGCCGTCCACGATGCTGGCATGGTCACGATCATCGCAAAGAATGTAGTCACCACGACCCACAACCATTGCTATCACACCGGCATTGACAGAGAAACCGGTCGAGAAACACAGTGCATCATCCTTGCCTACGAACTCGCACAATTCTTTCTCCAATTGAACATGCAAATCCAATGTACCGTTGAGGAATCGGCTTCCGGCACATCCCGAGCCATACTTATCCAATGCTGCTTTTGCGGCATCAATCACTCGCTGGTCGCCCGTGAGACCGGTGTAAGCATTCGATCCGAACATAAGGACCTTATGTCCGCCCATCTCCACTTCCGTACCTTGTTTGCTTGTTATTTCACGAAAATAAGGATACATACCTGCCTCCATAATTTTCTGAGGCTCACGATAATTCCTGTATCTTTCTTGTAATTGTCCCATTTGTAATTATAATGGGTGTAAAACCCTATTTGTTATTTTCAAGGCGCAAAGTTACAAAAAAAAGATGGTATTATGTCTTTATTCTACAAGAAATATTTGTTTTCATGAATTTTATGAAAATAAAAACATACCGTATACTTGTTTTTTCGTACATTTGCAATACATTGCTTTCATAGCGATAAGCCATAGGCACATCTTGGGTTTCAGACATCGATGTTGCCAAAAATATATTGGTATCAAGTTCTCATAAACCAAAATATCGGAATATGAAAAAAAAGATTGTTTTCGTCGTCAATCAAAAATCAGGTACGTCCGACAAAGCACTTGTTCCGGAAATCATAAACAATGTCATAGACAAAGCGAAATTTGATTATGAGATTATGAAGACCGAATATGCAGGACATGCCTGCGAGATAGCGGCAAGGGCGAGGGATGAGCACAAAGACGCGGTAGTGGCCGTGGGCGGTGACGGAACGATGAACGAGGTGGCCCGTTCATTGGTTCACTCGGACACGGCACTGGGCATAGTGCCGTGTGGGTCGGGCAACGGACTGGCGCGACATCTGCAATTGCCGATGAACACGAAAAAGGCTCTGGAACTTATCAATATGTATGAGGTACACACGCTCGACTATGGCATCATCGACAATCACCCGTTTTTCTGCACCTGCGGAATGGGGTTTGATGCCTTCGTGAGCATGAAATTCGCCCAAAGCGGCAAACGCGGACCGATCTCTTATGCCGAAAACATATTACGTGAAGGCCTCAAATACAAGCCCGAGACATACATCGTGCACGATGGCGACAGCACCAACGAGTACAAGGCATTCCTCATCTCGTGCGCCAACGCCTCGCAGTATGGCAACAATGCTTATATTGCGCCGCGGGCGTCGATGAGCGACGGACTGATGGACGTGATTATCATGGAACCGTTCGACATTCTCGAGGCTCCACACATAAGCATGGACATGTTCAACAAGACGCTCGACAAGAATACCAAGATAAAAACCTTCCAAAGCAAAAAGCTGAATATCAAGCGTAGCGCACCGGGTGTGATTCATTTTGACGGCGACCCGGTGATGGCCGGGGAGGACATCGAAATAGAAATCAAGGAGAAAGGCATAAGAATGATAGTCAATCCTTATGGAGACAAGAATATCCGCAAGCCAAACATGATACAAAATGTCATGTCGGACATTTTCAACGAGATCAATGTCATGCGTGAGGATCTGACCAAGCAGGGAAAGTACATCCAGGCTCAAGGCAAGGCCATCCAGAAAAAGCTGAACATATAAATCCGAAACACCCCGACAGTCTCGTGTCGGAACCCATACATTACACCTTATTTAATATAAAAGGCATCGGTGAGCGACCGGTACCATACCGAGCGTCTGCCGTCGGTTTCCTGCAACACCTCTTCGGTAAAGGGTTCGCGGGTGCTCGTCATACGTGAGAACGAGAGCAAAACGCGGCGGGGATGCTTTCGTGCCACCGTACGCACATCGCATCGTCTCACCAAGAACAGGCCGGACAGACAGCCTTCGGCTATGAATCGCCCGGCACTCTCGGCCGGAACGATGGCGCTGAACGTGCCATCCGTAGACAACAAACGGTTCACTCCGCGAAAAAGTTCGGCGAAAGTCAACCCTGCTGCGTGGCGGGCCATCGTGCGCCGATCGTCGGGACACGGCAGACTGTCAACGAAATAGGGTGGATTGGAAACTATACTGTCGAACACGCACTGCGGGGCATAGTCTTGCAGACGGCAATGTCTCACCTGTATCCGATCACCAAACCCACCTTCCGATACATTGTCTTCAGCCTGACGGCATGCGTCCTCATCTATATCCACAGCCACGATATCTGCATCGGGACAGCGCTGCGCCATCATCATGGCTATCAGTCCGGTACCCGTACCCACATCAAGGATACGTCGTCCTCCCACAGCCCATGCACCGAGAAGCACACCGTCGGTGCCTACCTTCATGGCACAACGGTCCTGGCGCACAACAAACTGTTTGAATGTGAAATCATCTCCACCCATAAACCGACATCATTTTTATACATTCCGCCTTGACGAAATCTCTCGTGATACACAAAAAAAATAAAGCCCTAAAGTTAAAAAAACTTCAGGACCTCAACCAATATTGCATCTTTGAGATGCGGTGCGTACGAGACTCGAACTCGTGACCCCATGCGTGACAGGCATGTATTCTAACCAACTGAACTAACGCACCAATGAGTGATTTCTCATTTGCGAGTGCAAAGATAATAAATAAATGGATTACTGCAAAACTTTACGCTCCTTTTTTACAAAAAAATTGCATTACCAGTGCATTTTTATATTTTTCACCATCGTAAAGCCAGTCTTTCAACTCGCAACAGGCATCGAAACCGGCTCGTCGGAACAATGCCACTGCCCCATCATTGTCCTTTGCCACGACAGCATATAGTTGATGGAGGTGCAAGATACGGTAGACGTAATCTATGACATCGCGGACAGCCAATGTGGCATAACCCTGCCGGCGCATCTCTTTACGGATGATGATGCTGAGCTCGGCCCGCCGGTGCCGGGGATTGAAATTGACCAGATCGATCATTCCCACCGTCTCGCCCGTAGAGCACGACTCGATGATGAGCCTCACCTGACGGTCGGCGTAGATGTCTCCGGTGACCGTCGACATGTAGTCGTGCAAGATGTAACGGGAATAAGGCACGTTGGTGGTTCCGCTGGCCCAGTGTTCCATATCGTTCTCCACAGTGTAGAGCATGTCCAGATCTTCGGGCTCCATAGCCCTCAGGCGTATGACCGGTGTCTTGTCATCGTGTTTCATCTGAGCACCTCCTCTGATGTGATGATGGTCTTGGTGGCGACATTGTATGTGCCAATGCCGATGTTGGAGCGCGGACGGGTGGCAAAGATACGCAGGATATCCTCGTAGCTGTAAGCATCGGTGTCGTAAACCACGTTTATCATGCCGTCGCCCCGTAGGTCGAGACCGAGGTGTCCGTCGGGCATGGTATTGGTGTTGCCAACAAAGAATGTGGCCTCAAGACCCTTCTTACGTGCCATACGTCGACATTGGCTGATGGCTTTGGACGATCCGATGAAGACATACACGGGTATCCGCTTTTTGGTTCGCGCACTGAAAAATCCCAGACTTTTTCTCATCTGCCGGATCTTCATCCTTATAAGTTCGGCCGATGCTTTGGCATAGATGGCCATCTTGACAGGGAAACTCAGAAACAGACTCATATTGCCATAATGCTTGCGTAGGAATATGAGCATCGCTCCGTAAAACACGTGCACGTAACGGAATGACGATTTCTGGGTGCTCTCTCCCTTATAATGAAGTATGCGCGAGGGATAATACCAATTCTCGTAGCCGGCCTTCAGCATGCGGAAAGAGTAGTCAATATCCTCTCCATACATGAAGAAATCGTCGTCGAGCAGTCCCACCTTATCTATGGCCGCACGGCGAATCATGCAGAAGGCACCGCTGATGACCTCTATCCGAACAGGTTGGTCCCACGGCAGATAACTCATGTAATACTTTCCGAAACGATGATTTCGGGGATAACGCGCGCACAGCCCGCACATCTTATAGAACGAGGTCATCGGTGTGGGCAACCCGCGGCGCGACTCCATGGCGTCGCTGCCATCGGTCTTCAGCATCCTCACGCCCGCCGCTCCGGCCGAAGGGTGTTCGTCCATAAAGGCCAGCACATCATGCAGAGTGTTCTCACACACTATCGTGTCGGGATTGAGCAACAGCACGTATTCTCCCGCACACTGTCTGATGGCGAGATTGTTGGCACGTGCGAAACCCAAATTGTGATTGCTGCCGATGAATATCACATCCGGAAATTTCTCCTGAAGATATTCCACCGACCCGTCACGCGAGTGATTGTCAACCACAAACACCTCGCTCTCGACATCCTTGGCCGACCGCTGAAGCGCTCCGAGACACTGCTCGAGATAATACTTCACATTGTAGTTGACAATTACTATCGATAGTTTCAAGACTGTCAGGATTTAGTTGTGGTGTTGAGCTCGGACTCACAACGTTCTTTGGTGGGAACGATGAAAAACATACATAGCAGAAGAATGATCGCCATGTAACCCAATGCCACGTTCATAAAGACATAATACAACAGGGCATTGATAATCATCGGCAGTCCGAGCATCATCATTCGCAGCAAGCCCCAGTGAAGAAGTCGCTCGGGCGTATCGATGCGCTCGTGTATGCTTTTGATATGGAAAAGTTTGAGCGACAGCGGAATCTCGCATATCGTCCAGAGTTCCATGACGGTGACCGCCACAAACTCAAGGCTCTTGTTCCCGTCGTGCATGATGCCGCAAGGCAGGAGTTCTGTCTCAAACAGCACCACTATCGCAAGTGTGATGGCAATGAGTGCCGAGAATGCCGTCATCAATTTATGTTGAGTATTTTTCATTTTTCGTTTACCATTTCGGTGCGGTTTAATATGGCCCGACCGAGTGTCACCTCGTCGGTGTATTCCAGTTCATCGCCTACGGAGATGCCTCTGGCTATCACGCTCACCTTCACTTCATAACAGGCCAACTTACGTGAGATATAGAAATTGGTGGTGTCGCCCTCCATCGTCGAACTGAGGGCGAGTATCACCTCGTCCACCCCACCCTGCGCCACGCGCTCCACCAGCGAGTCGATCTCGAGGTCGGACGGTCCGATGCCGTCCATCGGTGATATTATACCGCCCAGCACATGATACAGACCGTTGTACTGCTGTGTACCCTCGACAGCCATCACGTCGCGTATGTTTTCCACCACACATACGGTAGATGTGTCGCGGTGACTGTCGGCACATATCGGACAGATGTCTTCATCACTGATGTTGTGACACACCTTACAGTATTTCACGTCGTGACGCATACTGAGCAACGCCGACGCGAAATCCTCGGTATCGCCCTCCGGACAGCGCAACAGATGCAACACCAGACGCAGGGCCGTCTTTCGGCCCACGCCCGGTAGTTTGGAGAATTCGGATACTGCCTTTTCCAACAGTTGCGAAGGAAACGCGTTGTTCATCCCCTATCAGTCTTTGAAGAGATAAACGCCCAAGCCTATCTTCAATCCTATTGTTGAGTAATCGCTATGATTCTTGAATGACTGATCGTAATAAATGGCGGGCTCAATTGTCACCGTGCGGCTGACAAAGAACGAATAGCCCACCTCTACTCCCGGCATTATGTCATTGTAGTTATGGTTGCCGTGCAGATATTTGCAGTTCACGCCAAGATAGATGCCGTTTTGCTCTATATAATAGCGACCGCCAACACCGAGCGTCAAGAAATCGGGTTTGAAATCATTGCCACTGTGCTCATAGCCCACATTGCCCAAGAGCATGAGGTCGTCGGCTATCATGTATCCGGCCTGTACCTGAGCACCGATATTCAGTTCATCAAGACCTGAGTATTTCAAGTTAAGTCCTGTGAGCGAACCTCCAAGATACACTTTACCCTGTTCAAACTGAGCATTCGCGGCAACAGTCATCATCAGCGCTGCAACCATAGCGATAAGTTTCTTCTTCATAAATCAAAATATTATTTATTAATAATGTGGCGGCGTCATCAGACATATCCGGCAAATGTTTGATACAAGCGCAAGACATATCGGCCTTTTCCGTCCGCCTTCTTCTTGCAAAAATACATAATATATTTGAGAAACGGAAAAATATACGTACCTTTGTCTTGAAATAATGTCAAATGAAACACTTACTCCTCACTTTATTAATAATATTCGCCGCCTCCACCCTACCGGCACAACCCAAGCATGAGGTTCGCGCCGTGTGGCTCACCACCATCGGGGGCATAGACTGGCCTCACTCTTACGCTTACAACAACCGTACGATAGAGAAACAGAAAAACGAACTGCGCGACATTCTCGACCGTTTGCAGCGGGCCAACATCAACACCGTACTATTGCAGACCCGCGTCCGAGCCACCGCCATCTACCCTTCTCTGTACGAACCGTGGGACGGATGTCTCTCGGGCAATCCGGGCAAAAGTCCGGGTTATGATGCCTTGCGCTTTGCCATCGACGAGTGTCACAGCCGCGGCATGGAGATTCACGCATGGATTGTCACCATACCTGTGGGCAAATGGAACTCGTATGGCTGCGCCCGACTGCGCAAGAAACATCCGGGATTGATATGCAAGATAGGACAGGAGGGATATATGAACCCCGAAAAGGCGCAAACGGCCACGTATCTGGCTGATATGTGCGGCGAGATAGTGAGCAATTATGACGTCGACGGCATCCACCTTGACTACATCCGCTATCCCGAGACTTGGCCCATAAAGGTATCCCGACAGCAGGGACGCAAAAACATAACCAACATCGTTAGGGCAATACACAGACGGGTGAAGAGTATAAAACCGTGGGTCAAGATGAGTTGCTCGCCCGTGGGCAAACACGATGATCTCAGCCGATACGACAGTCACGGATGGAATGCCTACACACGTGTGTGCCAGGATGCACGGGGATGGATATGCGAGGGACTGATGGACATGCTATTTCCGATGATGTATTTCCGCGACAACAATTTCTATCCTTTCGCACTCGATTGGGCCGAAAACGCTCACGGGCGCACCATCGTACCGGGGCTGGGCATATATTTCATGTCGCCGAAAGAGAAGGACTGGCCGCTGTCCGACATCACGCGCGAGATGGAGGTGCTGCGCAGCTATGGCATGGGACATGCTTTTTTCAGAAGCAAATTCTTCACCGACAACGTGAAAGGCATATACGACTACGCTTATGACATATTCAACAGATACCCGGCGCTCATTCCACCCATGACATGGGAGCGCTCGTCGCTGCCGCCCGCTCCAGCATCACTTCAGCGCAACCGCACAAATGACCACACCGCCATATTGTCGTGGTCACCTGTGGACAAGGACACCACCCGCATCTCGTACAACGTCTATTCATCACGGCAGTATCCCGTCGACATCTACGATGCACGCAATCTCATCGCCATTCGCAGACATTCCGCCCAAATGCCTATCCCCACCGACTCGACCCGCTACTATGCCGTGACGGCAATCGACCGCTATGGCAACGAAAGCCCGGCCCGACAGGAGGCTCAACCCAAACTTCTGCCCACGCCGTGCGACAAACGTCTGACCGACCGTTTCCTTCCTTGCGACGGAAAGACATTAATGTTGCCGGCGCTGTGCAACGTGCTTGACGCCGACTTTCTGATAATAGAGTCGCTGCAAGGCACTATGATCAGCTCGCGTCCTTTCTCACGTGCAAAGACGGATGTGAGCCGTCTGAACGACGGAGTATATGTACTGAGAGCGCTCGGACGCAAGGGCGTGAACCACAGATTGGGATATTTTGCCATACGGCGCCGTTTCTGAATATTAAATATTTCAATCACTCCCATACCATCCAATCGTTGATGGATTTCATTCATTGAAGAATAATGTATCGCGTCCGCACTCCGTACCCATAAAAAACGCCCGAAACTGCATAAACATGCAAAACGAAAAGTAAAAAATTTTGACAAAACGAAATCGCAAAATAGAAAGATGTGGGCCGAAAAACACATGTTATCACCCCACCGTAACACATCAAAATTCCAAAAGGGGCCCTTTCGCATTGCGAAAGGAACCCTTTTAGGATGCGAAAGGGCCCCTTTCGGGACTCAGGTCGGGCACTTTTGGAAATCGTCTTTGCCCGTTTTTTGAAGAATTTTGAAGGATTTTGAGTTAACAGGTGTTAAATATTGGACTCTCAAATGAGACATTCATCTGATTATCAGAAAATTAAGTAGAACCTCTCATAACTTCGTTATTTTCAAAAAAGAAATCCTTCGTCCGAAATGATGCGATTCTCAGAGAGTTTGGGAGAAAAATCATGTATATTTATGCAAAGCAAAATGCATATTTATGCAGTTTTCCCGGTAGGGACTCGATACATCGTGTCTGCAATCAACCCATAAAAAAAACACGCGGACAATCCATACAGAACATTATTTTAGGGAACCCATCACCCTTGTATCCGCAACAGGTTGCGGCCCTACACCCTCTCAACAATATCCATGATGGTTGTCAATATGTTTCGGTTCATCATCACAAATGTCGGATGTGGCAAAAACATTCTCCTGTACGCCGATAACCCCGAATCGGTCATTAGAGTTCATGGCAGTTTTGGAGATTATATTTGTTGT
>CAJKQX010000032.1 GCA_905202125.1 uncultured Prevotella sp. | reverse complement strand
CTTGCGGAGGTCTTCTTGCGGAGGTCTTCTTGCGGAGGTCTTCTTGCGGAGGTCTCCTTGCGGAGGTCTCCTTGCGGCCGCAACAGGTTGCGGCCCTACAGCCGATTGAACGATATTTATTTATGAAATTAGGATTGAAATGTTAATTTTGGCCGGATACAGGTCTTCTTGCGGAGGTCTTCTTGCGGAGGTCTTCTTGCGGTCGCAACAGGCCCAAGGCCCTACAGCCGATTGAACAATAATTTATTTATGAAATTAGGATTGAAATGTTAATTTTGGCCGGATACTGGTCTTCTTGCGGCCGCAACAGGCCCAAGGCCCTACACCGAAGTACATTGATTATCATTTATTTTGGTTCATTTCAGTTTTGGCACAGCTTCTTTTCAAATGCGGGTACATATAAAAAAAGGGGCTTTTATTTGGCAGTTTGCACCTTTTGCATTATATTTGCATTACACAACAGCCGAGTGGCGATAAGCCTTAAATCGCTCATTTCGCCATAAGGTCAGAATCTAAACAAAACATCAATCATCAAAATGTCATTTACCCAACTATGCGGCCGCATCTTTGATCAGGCCATCAGCGATTACCATGTGAAGGACAATGTGGACACTCCCATAAACAATCCTTACGAGCGTGACGAAATAGAGAATCGTCTTTATCTGAAATGCTGGATAGACACCGTGCAGTGGCATTTCGAGGATATCATCCGCGATCCGCACATCGACCCTATCGAGGCGTTGTCGCTCAAGAGACGCATCGACAGGTCCAATCAGGACCGCACCGACCTCGTGGAACAGATCGACACGTATTTCCGTCAGTTATACGGCAGCGTGAAGGTGCTGCCCGACGCCACCATCAACACCGAGAGTCCGGCATGGGCCATCGACCGTCTGTCCATACTCGCGCTCAAGATATATCACATGCGCGAACAGGTGGAACGCACCGACGCCACCAGTGAACATCGCGACAGATGCAAGCTCAAGCTCGACGTGCTGCTCGAACAGCAACGCGACCTCTCCGCCGCCATCGACCAACTGCTTGACGACATCGCCGCCGGACGCAAATACATGAAGGTGTACCGTCAGATGAAAATGTACAACGACCCCGCAACCAACCCCGTGCTTTACGGTAAGAAATAATTTTTTTTTAAGATTGAGAAATGAAGACCGATCACTTGCTGATAATCCGATTCTCGGCTCTCGGTGATGTGGCCATGACCGTGCCTGTGGTGTGGTCGCTGGCTCATCAGTATCCCAAACTGCGCATCACGGTGCTCAGCCGACCGTCAGCCCGCCCGTTTTTCGAGAACATCGCTCCCAACGTGGGGTTCATGGGCGCCGACATCAAGGGCGAGTACAAGGGCATGACCGGTCTCAATGCTCTCTATCGCAGGCTCACGGCCAAACAGTTCACCGCGATAGCCGACTTTCACAACATCCTGCGCTCCAACTATCTGCGTATGCGGTTCAACATCGACCGCTACCGCGTGGAGCATCTCGACAAACACCGTGCCGCCCGCCGCATGCTCACCTCGCATGGCGACAAGCGATTCGCTCCCATACCGTCGGCTTTCGACGGTTATGCCGACGTGCTCGCGCGGTTGGGCTATCCCGTCAAGGTGGAGTTCACGTCCATCTTCCCGCCCGCGGGCGGCAATCTGCGTCTGCTCGAAGGAAAGACAGGTGAGAAGAAAGCATTCCAACAGTGGATCGGTATCGCGCCGTTTGCGGCGCACAAGGGCAAGATCTACCCTTTGGAGAAGATGGAGGAGGTCATCGCCGGGATCATACGCCGTCATCCGTCGTGCCGCATATTCCTCTTCGGCGGCAATGGCGAAGAGAAGAAGCAGCTCGACACATGGGCTGCACGTTATGAGCACTGCGTCAACGCCTCGGCCCTGTTTGACGGGCTGCACGAAGAGCTCATACTCATGAGCCATCTCAACGTGATGGTGAGCATGGACAGTGCCAATATGCACATGGCCTCGCTCGTGGGCACACCCGTGGTGAGCGTATGGGGGGCCACCCATCATTATGCCGGTTTCTTAGGGTGGAACCAGAAAACCGAAGATATAGTGCAGACCGATTTGCCGTGCCGTCCCTGCAGCATCTATGGCAACAAGCCGTGTCTGCGCGGCGACTACGCCTGCATGACGTCCATCGCCCCTGTCGCCATTGCCGACAAGGTGGACGCCGTGCTCGCCCGTTGACTTACGTTGCGGGCACAGCTTTTTCACTCGTGGTAGATGACGTAAGTCACCACCTGTCCCACAGCTTTGAGAGTGTTGATGTCGATATGATCCATGTCGTCATATATGGTGTGCCATGTCGGTCCGAACGAGCTCTGCGCGCAATCGGGATAATAAGGTATGATGTCTATCGTGGGGATGCCCGCCTTCTGATTGAGCGGCAGATGGTCGTCGGTGATCATACCACCGTCGGCCGACGGGAAAAAGCTTGAGTATCCGGCCTCGGCGGCAGCGCTCCACACTTTGTCCACAATGTCCGACGCGTAGTGCACCGACATGCCTTCCTTATAAAACCGCGAGCCCTCACCGCCCACCATGTCGAGCAGTATGCCGTATTCGGCATTATATCCCTCGGGCATATTCCCGGCCCAATGGTGTGCACCCAGAGCCCATGTATCCTCACTCGAAGCGTCGGATTTCTCCCACTGGGGTGTGCCCCAGTCCTCGGCGTCGAAGCAGAGGAAATCGACACCCACGTTGAGTGTGGAATCGTTTTGCAGCACACGCGCTATCTCCATCATCACTCCCACACCGCTGGCACCGTCGTTGGCACCCATCACCGGTTTGCGATGATTGGCCTCATCGGGGTCGTTGTCGGCCCAGGGGCGCGAGTCCCAGTGGGCGCACAGCAGTATGCGGCGCGAGGCATCGGGATTGAATCTGGCCATGATGTTACGGCAGTGCAGCGTAGTGCCGTCATACCCCTTGAGGTCGGCGCGCTGCTCGGTCACGTCGTAACCGTAGCTCTTGAATTTGGCCACTATCCAGTCGCCACACTTGTCGTGGGCCGCACTGTTCATCGTGCGCGGTCCGAAAGCACACTGCGCGGCAGTGAAGGCGTAGGCCGAGTCGGCGTTGAACGTGGGTACGGTCACCGTCAGAGTGTCCTCCTCCGATGTATCCGCATTGTTCTTGTCGCTCTTGCATGACGTGCCCGCAACGGCCATCATGACCGACGCCGCTACCGTGAGGCACATATATTTTCTGTTCATTGTGGTATGTCTTTCGTTTGTTTATAATATGATATGTCTTTCGATGTAGGGTCGAAAGTCAGGTCATCGAGCCGTGGCGGCCTCCTGCACCGTCCGCATCACCCTCAGCCAGTTGCCGCCCCATATCTTCTCTATGTCGGCAGGCGAGAAATGACGGCGCAACAGTCGGCGCGTGATATTTATCAGTTGGCTCGCGTCTTGGAGTCCGCTCACGCCGCCGTCACCATCAAAGTCGGTGCCCACGCCCACATGGTCGATGCCCGCCACATCGATGGCGTGGAGCAGATGAGCCATGAAATCATCGATGGAAGCATCGCCCCGGGCGCGCAGAAAACCGTGATACAACGTGATCTGTGCCACGCCACCCTTGCGGGCCAGGGCCCGTAGCTGGTCGTCACCGAGATTGCGCGGCACATCGCACAGCGCCTTGCAGCACGAGTGCGAGCACACTATCGGCGTGGCGCTGATGTCGAGCGCATCGTAGAAAGAACTCTCCGCCGCATGGCTCAGGTCCACCATCAGTCCCAGGCGGTTCATCTCACGTATCACCTCACGTCCGAAGGGGCTCACGCCGCCGTGCGTCTGCTTCGTGCGGCGCGCGCTGTCGCAGATATCGTTGTCGCCGTTGTGGCACAGGGTGACGTAGGTCACGCCACGCCGGGCGAAATGTCCGAGGTTGGACAGGTCGTGATTGAGCGCCAGACCGTTTTCTATTCCGAGCATCACCGACTTGCGTCCCATGCGCTTGTTGACCCTGAGTTCGTCGGGAGTGCGGGCCACGGCGATATATTTCCCGGCCATACCGACCGTCTCGTGTATCTTGTCGAAGATAAGGTCGGCGTAATCTTTCGGACTCGCGATGCCGAATGGCGCCACGTCGGCAAAGGTCTCACCCTCGGCCGGCTGGGGCAGATAGGCCACCATCGTCACCGCATCGAGCATGCCGTCGGTCATCTTGTGCAGGTCGACGAGAATGCGGGGGTCGCGCTCCACGAAACAGGCACCCTCGGGAAAGAACATCGGCGTGTCACAATGGCTGTCGAGCGTGAGCATGTGATGGTGCATATTTCGGGCCCGGGCATAGAGTGCGGCCTCGTCCACGAGCCATCTGAAGAGCGGCAGTCCGTCGTCGCCCAACCACTCGGGATGCCACTGCACGCCCATGACCGGTTGATGGCGTGTGCTCTCCACGGCCTCGATAATGCCGTCGGGAGCGGTGGCCGTCACCCTCAAGGCCTCGCCCGGTGTCTCCACCACCTGATGATGAAACGAGTTGACGTATATCGTCTCCGCGCCACAGATATCGTGCAGCAGGCTGTCGGGCAGGATGTCGACAGAGTGAGTGGGCTCGGTGCGGTCGGCGTCCTGCGAGTGCTTGATTGCGGCCCCGGCGCCGATGTCCTGTCTCACCACTCCCCCGAGGGCCGTGACGATGGTCTGAATACCACGACAGATGCCGAGAACGGGCATCTGTCTGTTGCAAGCCAGCAGCGTGATCAGCAGTTCGGGCAGGTCGCGCCGGGCGTTGATATGTCCCAATGCGGGCTCGGGCTGGCATCCCGTCCACAGCGGATTGATGTCGCCGCCACCTGTGAGCAGCAATGCGTCGATGCGGTCGAGCGTATTGAGGATCACATCCTTGTCGGCCACAGGCGGTATCATCAGCGGCACACCGCCGGCCCTAACTATCTGCATGTAGTATTGCTCGCGGATGGTGGCGTCGCCGTCGGCATAGTTGGCCGTGATGCCTATCACGGGTCGGCGTACGGCCTCGGGATAACGGGCGTACACCTCATCGGTGTGAGTCTTGATATTGAATGATTTCATTTATCGTTTGCCGTCAATCTTCATCCTCGACATGCACCGGAATCTCGCGTTTGATGCTCTGTTCGAGCGAGATGAGAGTCTCTGTGCTTACCACTCCGGGTATGCGCTGCATCTTGTTGTTGAGCAGATCCATGAGCTGTTCGTTGTCGTGGGCGTAGAGCTTCACGAGCATGGTGTATGAGCCCGTGGTGAAATGGCATTCCACAATCTCGGGTATCGTGCGGAGCGACTCCACCACGTCCTTGTACATGCTGCCGCGCTCAAGACTGATTCCCACGTAGGTGCATGTGGAGTAACCGATGCTCTTGGGGTTGACATCGAATCCGCTGCCGGTGATCACACCGCTTTCGATAAGATGCTGCACACGCTGATGGATGGCAGCGCGGGATACTCCGCATTCGGCGGCCACATCCTTGAACGGCATACGGGCGTTGGTTGAAAGTATACTGAGTATCTTCTTGTCGAGTTTGTCTATCTTTTCCATTTTTCTGTTGATATTTGCAATTGGATATTATTTTGATAGCAAAATTAGATAATTTCCGCCTAACCGCCAACGTTTTGCGTGATAAAAAACCTTTCATCCATCATTTTGACAACCATAAGGGGTGATTATGACCACAAAACGAATCGAGAACGGGGTGAAAACAGTACAGGGCCTCTGTACTAAAACCGTACAGAGACCCTGTAAAGAAATGGCATATTATATGGACTGATTGTGTCCGCAATGAATGTTCACGAAAAAAAAGAACGGATTATTTCTTCTTTCGGGCCGGCGACACTTTTCTCGCGGGAGTCAGTTTCTGGGCTTTGGTCACTTTCGTCTGGCCTTCAGCGGACTTTTCCTCTTTTTCTTCATCCTTCCCCTCAGATTTCACCTCGGGTTTTTCGATACCCTCCAGCTCGACGGTGAAGATCAGTGTGGAGTAAGGTTTGATCTTGCCGGCCTGACGCTGTTCGTAGCCCAGGTTCTCGGGTATGTAGAGTTCCCATGTGCTGCCCACGGGCATCATGGTGAGGGCCTCGGTCCATCCCTTGATCACCTGGTCGGCGCGGAAGGTGGATGTCTGCGGCGAACGTTTGTAGCTGTTGTCAAACTCGGTGCCGTCGATGAGCTTGCCCATGTATTTCACCTTCACCTTGTCCGTGGATTTCGGTGTCTCGCCCGTACCGGTCTTGATCACCTTGTATTGCAGTCCGCTGGCGGTGGTCTTCACGCCATCCTTCGTGGCGTTGTCGGCCAGCCACTGTTCGTTCTGCTGTTTGTAGGCGAGGTCTTTCGCCTTCAGAGCGTCGTCAAAGAGTTTGACGGCAGCGTCAAGATGCATGACGGTGGTGTCGGCTACTACCCCTGCCATGAATCCGGCATTGAAGAGAGCGGTGTCGATGGGCCTGTCGGTATCCTTGAACTGCGATACGGCCTCGGTGAGTATGCGGTTGCCCACATTCATGGCGATGAACATACCGGCGAAACGGGCTTTGGCACTGGGGTCGTCGAGCTTGTCGCACATCTCCTTGTATCCTTCCACAAACTCGGCCATGTGGGCGGTGTCCACGCCAAATTCTTTCTCGACGTAGAGCAGTCTGCGCGTGGCCATCATACCGGCGGCGTAGCTCAACGAGTCGGCGGGTGTGGCGATGCTTGCGGCCGGAGCCGTCTGTTCCACTTTGTCGGTCTTCTTTTTCTTGTTTTTCTTATCGGGAGTAGCGCCGTAGGTCTGCACGGTCAGAGCCATGAGCGCAAACAACAATATCTTTCTCATCGTTTTTGGTTTTTTATCGTTTTCTACTTTTTAAAATAAGGCGGTCTCTCCCATTCACATGGAAGACCGCCTCGCCTAGGTTTTTTTAAAAATAAACTTATCTTATTGTGTTTTTCATTTTCCAAGACTGATAAGTTCGATCTTGAAGATCAGCGGAGAGAAGGGTTTGATCTGTCCCTGCTCACGCTCGCCGTATGCCAGTTCCTGCGGGATGTATACTTCCCATACCGAACCTACGGGCATGTGAACCAGAGCGTCCGTCCATCCCTTGATCACCTGATTGGCGCGCAGAGACACGGGCTCGCCGCGTTTGTAGCTGCTGTCAAAGACTGTGCCGTTGATGAGTTTGCCTTCATAGTGCACTTTCACCATCGATGTGTCTTTGGGCATCTCGCCATTACCTTCTTTGATCACCTTATACTGTACGCCTGAAGGAAGAACCTTCACGCCGGCTTTCTTCTTGTTGGCAGCGAGCCATTTCTCGCCCTCTGTCTTGTTGGCGCCATACTGCGCTTCCATAGCTTTGGATTTGACGGCAATCATCTTGAGCTGAGCTGTCTGCTGGGCCTGTTCCATATTCATCAGGCCTTTCTTGCCGGTAGCACCGGTGATGAATCCGGCCATAAAGTTTTTCAGAGAGATGCTCTTGGTGGAGTCGCTGCCGAAGATCTCGTAGTTGATACCTTTGACCATACGGTTGGAGATCTGCTGTCCGATGTTGATACCGGCATAGTATGCGGCTTTCTTCTTGTCGTCGCCGGCGTTGGCACCGTCGTTGAGACCTTTGACGAAAGCGTCCATATAGGCTGTGTCTATTTCCATCTGCATGAGATATTCTCTCAGACCCTGTGTCTGCGACATACCCATGGCGTAACTCATTGTATCCACATCGTTCTTGAGATCGGGTTTGGGTGTGGAGTTACCGCATGATGTGACAAATCCTGCGGCTACGACAGCCAGTGCGGCTGCGATTGTAAGTTTTTTCATTGTTTTCTTTATTTTATTTTTTTGTTCACCTTTTTAATATATTATACGACCTCGATGAGTTCCACGTCAAACACGAGAGCGGCAAAGGGAGGTATCGATGCTCCGGCACCGCGCTCTCCATAGCCCAGGTTGTAGGGTATGAAGAAACGATACTTGGCACCCTCCTGCATGAGCTGCAGACCCTCGGTCCATCCGGCTATCACGCCGCCCAGGGGGAAGGTGGCGGGCTCGCCGCGCTGTATGGAACTGTCGAACATGGTGCCGTCGATGAGCATGCCCTCGTAGTGGCATTTCACGCTGTCGGTGGCTTTGGGCTTGCGTCCGTTGCCCTCTTTGAGCACCATGTACTGCAGACCGCTGGCGGTGGTGATGACGCCTTCTTTCTTGGCGTTCTCGGCCAGATATTTCTCGCCGTTTTCCTTAGCCTCCTTGAATTTCTCGGCTGCTGCGGCGCGCTGCTTGGCTTCCTGCTTGTCAAAGAAATCTCTTACTATGGTTTGCGCCTCGGCATCGTCAATCTTTGGTTTCTCACCGGCGAGAATGTCTTTTATCGCGAGCGCGAAATCATCGATATTCAGATTGTCGGCACCCATCTGTGAGAGTTGGCGACCGATGCCCATACCTAAGGCGTAGCTTACTTTATCCATATATTTAAGATTATTTTTTGTGAATACTTGTCTTTGGAGAGTGCAAAGATACATATTTTATCTGATAGAGAAAGATTTTTTGAGGGAATTTTCGAGGTCAATGATGATAAGGGCGGTAGGGGACTTTAGGGTCGGTAGGGTCTTTAGGGTCATTAAAGTCGTTAACGACTCTAAGGACCCTAAAGACCCTACCGACCCTAAAGACCCTATCGACCCTAAAGACCCTACCGACCCTATTGCTTCTCAATACCCCTTTTCTCCCTCCTCACCCTCGCCATCCTCTCCGCGAACCCGCCATTGTTCACGAAATCCTCAGCGAGGCGTTGGAGCTGGCGGTAAAGGAGATAGTCGGCCTGATTGATGAGGATGATGGCCATGTTGGCGATGGTTTCGGGCGGACGGGTGGCAATGAGCGACATGAAATAAGCGGCGTCGCTGTGGTCTCGGCCGAGCCGGCGCATGGCCTCATACTCTCTGCTGCCCTTCTCCCATTGGCGGTGGCCGCGCGTCTTAAGATAGTCCTCGTAGTCCTCGAGGAGTTCGCGCAGACTGGCCTTGGCCACGTTTATCAGTTTTATTTCTGTCTTCGACGATGTGGCGGACGCGGCACATCCCTCTATGATGTTCTGCTTGCCGCTGCGGGCCGCCTGCACCATCTGGTCGACCGTGCGGTCGCCCTTTTGCAGGTATCGGCTGCAGAAATAATAAGTCAACTGGGAAATGACGTCGCTTTTCCGATAACTCACGAGTTGCTTGTAGTTGGTCCCCTGACGGGGTATCAAAGTGTTCATGCACTGACAAAGATACGATTTTTCGGCAACGGAGAATGCGATGGATGAAAAATATTTCTTATTTTTGTAAAGTTTGTAAAAGAAAGAAAAAGGAACAAACTTTCACGCTTATGAAAAAGATCGTATTTCTGACCGGTGCCGGCATGTCGGTGGAGAGCGGGTTCAAGACTTTCCGCGGCAACGACGGTCTGTGGGAGAACTATCCCGTGGAGCAGGTGGCATCGCACGAGGGATGGGAGCGCGATCCGGCGCTCGTCACCGAGTTTTACAACATGCTGCGCAAGAAACTGTACGCGGCGCAGCCCAACCGCGGACATCTGCTCATCAAGGAACTTGAGCGATATTTCCACGTGACGGTCATCACGCAGAATGTGGACAATCTGCACGAGCGCGCCGGTTCGTCGGAGGTGATACACCTGCACGGCGAACTGACGAAGGTATGCTCGAGCCGCAATCCCGACGACGAACGTTACATCATCGATCTGCCAGAGAACGCCTGCCGCGTTGAGCCCGGCACGGAGGCCGGCGACGGTTCGCTGCTACGTCCCTTCATCGTATTCTTCGGCGAGGCGGTGCCCATGATATCCGTTGCGGCGCGACACGTGGCCGAGGCCGATGTGTTTGTCGTTGTGGGATCATCGTTGGCCGTCTATCCTGCTGCCGGACTCGTGGGATACGTGCGACCGGGAGTACCTGTCTACATCATCGATCCCGAAGGTGTGCCCTCGTCCTGCCGCACGGACGTAATAGCCATCCGCAAGGGTGCGAGCGAGGGCATGGAAGAGCTGTTTGCGATGCTCGGATGCGGAAAGTGAACTACTCCACTATCATGTCATAGCGGTCGATTTTCCCATCGCGATGCGCCAGATGTCTGGTCGAGGGCGAGATGCCGAAAAGCGGTGAGTATGTGCTCACCTTCACCGTCTTGCCATCGGGCATGAACTCGAGTATGCGCAGCCATCCGTCGCCGCCGTTGCCTTCCCATCCGCCGCCGAGGGTCTGTATGTTGAACATCATCTGGTGCACGTACTTGCCGGCCGCGTTCTTGTCCTTGCGGTAAGACACGCTCTTCTCGAATCCTCCCACGTCGCCCATGTGTCCGCTGAGCACCATGAGTATGTTGTGGCAAGGATACACCAGTTTGTCCCACACACCCTGTCCGTAGTTGGCGGGCTGTATCTTGTAAGGCTCGTTGTCGGTGCGCTTGGCCGTGTCTTCCCATAGAAACGAGTGGAGAAGCAATATCACCTTATGGTCTTTGTATCTACCCGTGGCCAGGTCTTTGGCCCAATTGAGCACCTCGTCGCGCGGCGCCCACTCCACGGCTATGACGAGCAGCGGGCCCCATGTCGCCTCATTGAATTCGTAGGCGGCGTTCTCGAGCGACACCTGCCCCGAGCGGTTGGGAAAGGCGCTCACCACGCAGTCGGCCCACTTGCTGTTGCGCTCGAAGGGGAAATACTCCGGAAAATGAGTGAAGCCCTCGTCGCCGCGCACATATCCGTATTCGTGGTTGCCGGTGGAGATGATGTATGGCACCTTGTTGTCGAGACGTTTCATGCAGTGCGACGCCCACTCCCACATCTGCCGGCTGGTCTGGTTGAGCATGCCGCGGTTGCGCACGATATTCTCGTTCTGCTCCACGAGGTCGCCCGTGCAGAGCACCGCCTTGATATTGAGGTTGTCGATATTGTCGGCACACCACGCCGTGGTCAGTTCGAAGAGCGGCTGGTTGATGTCATACTTGGTGTAGCCCTGCGGGTCGCCCAGGAGTATCATCGAGAACGATTTGGGGTCGGTGAGATGTTGTTGGTCGGCACGATGCTGGCCGTAGGCGGACGTCAGACCGAAGGTTAGGGCGACGGCCGCGATTGTCGTTTTCAGATTTGTGAGTTTCATATTCCGTTTAGTGTTAATATATTTTCAGACGTTAACGCATGGCAAAATTAAGCAAAATAAACGAGAAAGCGCACGTGCGGGTCAAACAAAAGCGTCACGCTCATTGCCCCACACGTGCGCACAGTGTCACCACGCGCGTCACTTGGTGATATGTCCGCAGCTATGACGGTTGTCGGTGCCGCGATAGCTCACGTGCAACCAGTACACGCCCGACTTGTTCCTATGTTCGAACAGCAGCTGGTCGTAAGGCAGGTTCCGGCGTATGTACTCATACATCTTCGTTCCCGTCTCGCGACCCGAGACGTTGATGTCGGCCGCCTCGCCCAGCATGTGTTGCGATGATGGCGCACCGCCCACAGCCCTGTTGAGCTCAGGCGAGCGGTAGCCGCTGGTCACGCGTATCACGCCGAATCGTCGGCGCAACGGTTCGAGCACATTCGTGCACAATGCCGTGAGGCGTTCGATGTGCTCGGGTTGCGGGGTGTTGTCTATGCGGCGTCGGATGGCCGTGCCCGATGCTATGAGTTCTCTCAGCGAGAAATGCGGACTGAGCATGATGTCGAGGTCCACTGTCTGTGTGTTTTTCATGGTTGATGTGTATTTTTGTGTTTTTCCTTATTATATGATATGTCATGGATTAACCCAAATCGGGATTAATTATGGGGTTGAAGAGAAGGTTGGTCGTCTCCCATCTTTTTTATCTCGCACGTGAGCGGATTGTCCACCCCGTTCACGTATCGCTGCCATGCGTAGCGTTCGATGAAAGTGTGGCTCTTGACGCCTTTGCGCCTCCTGGCCCGCGACGCCACCTGATAGATGTTGGTCGGCACATACATGTGCAACAGCGCACAGGTACGCAGCACCAGCCGATGGAGCGAGAGCGGTTCGCCCGAGGCATCGCGCACCCGTCCGTGGGCATACACCTCATAGACCATCTCCACAAGGTCGGTCTGCGACCCTATCCAGTAGAGATTGTCCTTGTCGCTGTGGTCGAGCAGCCGCACGAACGCCTCTTCCATGTGGCGCAGGCCCTGCTCGCGTTGTTCGGCAGATATCTGCCCTTCGGATACCTTCAGTACGTTCGAAACTCTTTTGATTGTTGTCTTCATAGTTGTTTTTGTGTTTATAAATTATTAAAGTTGTACGACATCGCGATGATGCCCTGATTCAAATAGTCGGGGCAAAGGTAAAAGTTAAAAAGGAAATATACTTTCCAAAAAAATCCGGGCGAGTTAAACAATGTTATTTTCACATTCATATCTGAAAAGAGTAACAACGAAACGAAAAGAGTAAAACCGTAAAACGGGTATGAATTTCGGTAAAAAGGGTAAAGCTGGAATGGTGAAAAACAGATAATTTTGCACCCGTGATAATGTGTCATTCACGCTCAGGCGGCACCGCATCCCGATTTTCGGGAAAAAGTTTGCCGTTGCGCTCACCTTTCACTATATTTGCAAACGCTCCACATATCAGGCACCTACCACTGAACGACAACCATAAACACTAACGACAAAACACAAAACATACACAATTATGCAAAACACAGCAAGGATACAAACGCTGTCGCCCGCCGACAGCCGCACCTACGCGATCACATCGCTCTTCGTTGCAGGCAACATCATCCTGCCCTATCTGTGCCACATGATACCTGATGGCGGCAAGATGTTTCTGCCCATATTCTTTTTCACCCTCGTGGGTGCCTATCGCTACGGCATGACCGTGGGACTGGCCACAGCCGTGCTCTCGCCGATAATGAACTCGCTGCTCACGGGCAGACCCGATGGCAGTATGCTGCCACCCATGCTCGTACAGTCGGTGATGCTGGCCGTGGCCGCTGCCGCCGTGGCCCATCGTGCCCGACGCGTGTCGACGGCGCTCATCGCCGCCGTGGTCATTGCTTGCCAGATGGCGGGCCTCATCATTGAGCGACTCATGACCTCACCCGCGACCACACTCGCCGAAGCTTTCCTCACAGCCATCCCCGGCATGCTCATCCAGATACTCGCGGGCACTTATCTCATCCGAAAACTATAAAACACCTATCACCATGTTAAGAAAAACAAGAATCATACTCGCCACGGTGATGTTCGCACTCGTGACGTTGCTCTTCCTCGATTTCACCGGCACTCTGCACCGATGGATAGGATGGGCGGCCAAGATACAATTCCTGCCGGCACTGCTGGCGCTCAACACCGTGGTAGTCATAGCCCTCGTGGCGCTCACGCTCGTCTGCGGACGCATCTACTGCTCGGTGATATGTCCGCTCGGAGTGACGCAGGACATCATAGCCCGACTGCGCAAGAAACGCAACCCCTACCGCTACTCGCCCGCCAAGACATGGCTGCGCTACGCCATGCTCGCCGTGATGATCGTGGCCCTCATGGCCGGCGTGGGAGCGATTGCGGCGCTGCTCGAGCCGTACAGCAGTTTCGGACGTATGGTCTCCAACCTGTTGCAACCGATTTATATCGCCGGCAACAACTGTCTGGCCTATCTGGCCGAGCGCATGGACAGCTACGCCTTCTACGGGCGCGAGGTGTGGATACGCTCACTGCCCACGTTCGTCATAGCCGTGGCCACGCTCGTCATCATAGCCGTACTGGCCTTCAGGGGCGGACGCACCTACTGCAACACCATCTGCCCGGTGGGCACCCTGCTCGGCATCATTTCGCGCCACTCGTGGATGAAGATACACATCGACACTGAAAAGTGCACCGGATGCGGACTGTGCGGACGCAACTGTAAGGCATCGTGCATCGACACCAAGAACCATAAGGTGGATTACAGCCGATGCGTGGTGTGCGGCGACTGCATAGACAAATGTCACGAGAAAGCCATCAGCTTCGGCATCAAGGGCAAGGCTCCGGCCGATAAACATGCGACAGGCAGACCGGCCAAAACTGCCGACAGGCAGACCGCTACCGCCGACAGGAAATCACAAAACGAGACCGTGGACCGCAGCAAACGCCATTTCCTTCTGGCCGGACTGGCCACAGTGGGCACGACGGCACTGGCCGAGGAGAAAGTGAAGCTGGACGGCGGACTGGCCGAATTGGAAAAGAAGGTGGCACCCAAGCGTCAGACTCCGCTCACGCCTCCGGGCTCGATGTCGGCCAAGAATATGTATCAGCACTGCACGGGATGCCAGCTCTGCGTCTCGGCCTGCCCCAACGACGTATTGCGTCCGTCGGCTTCGCTCGACCGGCTGATGCAACCCGAGATGTCGTACGAGCACGGCTACTGCCGACCGGAGTGCAACCGCTGCTCCACAGTATGTCCCGCAGGGGCCATCAAACCCATCACGCCGGCCGTGAAATCGGCCACGCACATCGGCCATGCCGTATGGATAAAGAAGAACTGCATACCCGTGGCCGACGGTGTGAACTGCGGCAACTGCGCCCGCCACTGCCCCGTGGGGGCCATCACGATGGTGCCGCTCGACAAGAACGCTCCCCTCACCGACAAGGAGGGCAACGATCTGCATCCACTCATGATACCCGTGGTCAACGAGGAGATGTGCATCGGATGCGGCGCCTGCGAGAACCTGTGTCCGGCACGACCCTTCTCTGCCATCTACGTGGAGGGCCACGAGACTCATCGTACAAAATAACCCCAATCATCAAGCAAACAAGACAAGACATGAACAAAAAGAATATATCACGACGCAGCTTTCTCAAGATGTTGGGAGGCACGGCGGCTACGACCACACTGGCGGCTTGCGGCGACAATACCAACAAACTGTCTACTACCGACGACTACAAGATGCAGGTGGAGCCGCAGAAGGGCAAGATGACCTATCGCGTCAACCCCAAGACCAAAGACAAGGTGTCGATACTGGCCTACGGCATGATGCGTCTGCCGTCCGAAGGACAGGGCTCGGCACGCGAGAATGCCAATGCGCCCATCGACCAGGAACAGGTCAACCGACTGGTGGACTACGCCATCGAGCACGGCGTCAACTATTTTGACACGTCACCCATGTACTGCCAGGGCATGTCGGAGCATGCCACGGGTATCGCCCTGAGCCGCCACAAGCGCAGCTCATACATGATAGCCACCAAGATGTCCAACTTCGCACAGGAGAACCAGACGCGCGAACGCTCGATAGCGATGTTCGAAAACTCGCTCAAGGAGCTGCAGACCGACTACATCGACTACTACCTGCTCCACATGATAGGCGGCAGCGGCATGGACGAGTTCCGTCGCCGGTTCATAGACAACGGCATTCTCGACTGGCTGCTCGAACAGCGCGAGAAGGGACGCATACGCAACCTCGGATTCTCCTACCACGGCGACGTCACCGTGTACGACTATCTGCTGGCCAACCACGACAAGTACAAGTGGGACTTCGTGATGATAGAGATGAACTATCTGGACTGGCGCCACGCCGAAGAGATAAACGACAGCAACACCAATGCCGAGTATCTGTACAACGAACTGGACAAACGCGAGATACCCATCATGGTGATGGAACCGCTGCTGGGCGGACGTCTGTCCAACGTGCCGGGACCGATAGCCACCGAGATCAAACAACGCGACCCCGAGCGCACCGTGGCCTCATGGGCCTTCCGCTACGTGGCCAGCAAACCGCGGGTGCTCACCGTGCTCAGCGGCATGACCTTCATGGAGCATCTCAAGGACAACCTCCTGAGCTACTGCCCGCTCAAGGAACTCACGGCCGAGGAACAGACATTCCTCGAGGACCACATAGCCAGGAAGATAGTGTCCTACATGCTCATTCCCTGCAACGACTGCAAGTACTGCATGCCCTGCCCCTACGGCGTGAACATACCGGCTCTGCTGCTCCACTACAACCTCGTGCGCAGCGAGGAGCGACTGCCCGAGGACAAGCGCGACCCCAACTACGCGCACTACCGGCGTGAGTTCATCATCAGCCAGAACCGCGCCGTGGAGCAAGAGCGACAGGCCAACCACTGCATAGGCTGCGGACAGTGCTTGCCGCATTGCCCTCAAAGCATCGATATCCCGGCACGACTGCGCGAAATCGACCAACTGACAGAACAATTGAAACAGAATAAATGAAGAACATGACGAAGTCTTGTATATTTCTTATAACGCTCGGTCTGTGCCCGCTCTCATCTGCGGCACAGACCGATACTTTGAGCATCGATGAGGTGGTGGTGACGGGCACACGCCATATCACCGATGTGCGACATCTGCCCATGACCATCTCGCTCGTGAGACGCGACCGTCTGACGTCCGACTACCGACAGTCGGTCCTGCCTACGGTCAACGAGCAGGTGCCGGGTCTCTTCGTCACCTCACGCGGCGTGGCGGGCTACGGCGTATCCTCAGGAGCGGCCGGCACCATCAAGGTGAGGGGCGTGGGCAGCGGTGCCGACATGCTGGTGCTCATCGACGGTCAACCGCAGTATGCGGGTCTCTACGGCCACCCCATAGCCGACGCCTTTCAGACTATGATGACCGAGAAGGTGGAGGTGCTGCGCGGACCGGCTTCGCTGATGTACGGCTCCAACGCCATGGGAGGCGTGATGAACATCGTGACACGACAGATGAACGCCGACGGCATGAGGACAGACGTCCAGCTCGAGGGCGGATCGTATGGCACGGTGCAGGGTGAGATCACCAACCGGCTGCGACGGGGACGATTCTCGAGCATCGCCGGACTGTCCTATCTGCGCACAGACGGCCATCGTCCCAACTCGGAGTTTGAGCAATACACCGGTTTTGCCAAACTGGGATACGACCTCTCGGGCAACTGGAGGACTACGGGAGACGTGAACCTCACCTATTTCGAGAGTTCCAACCCGGGCATGACGTCCAACCCTCTCATCGACAACGACATGAAGATCACGCGAGGCATGGCCTCGGTGGCACTCATAAATGATTACGGACACACCTCGGGTGCACTGCGGGCTTACTTCAACTGGGGTCATCACAATATCAACGACGGCCACAACGCTGCCTCCGCTCCGCGATCTTCGCTCTACATGCACGACGACCGACTGGCGGGCCTCTCGCTCTATCAGAGCATCCGGCTATTTGAGGGCAACCTCACCACGCTCGGTGTGGACTATCAGCACTTCGGCGGCGAAGCGTGGAACCGGCCCATAGACGGCGGCGACCACTCGGTGATAGCCGACCGCAGCCTCAACGAGATTGCCGCCTACATCGATTTCAGACAGGACATCACGTCGTGGCTCACGCTCGACGCGGGCATCCGCACCGACCATCTGGCACATAAGCCTGCGGAGTTCATACCGCAGGGCGGACTGAGTTTCCGTCTCTCTTCCGACGCGGCGATAAAGGCGATGGTGAGCCGCGGATTCCGCAACCCCACGATAAGGGAAATGTATATGTTCAATCCGAAGAACGCCGACCTCAAGCCTCAGAGCATGATGAACTACGAACTGTCGTACACGCAGCATCTGATGGACGGACGCATGCACCTGGGGGCCAGCGTATTCTATCTGAAGGCAAAGGATATGATAAGCGTGGTGCGCACGGACGGCCGACCGCTCAACATGAACATCGGACGCACCGAGAACAGCGGCGTGGAGCTGGAGGCGCGATACACCGTGGACCGCCACTGGAGAGTGAATACCAATTACAGCTATCTGCACACCTCGGCACATATCTCGGGCGCACCGCGACACAAGTGGTATGGCGGCGCCGACTACTCGTGCGGACGTCTGGGTCTAAGCACCGGACTGATGTATTTTGCCGGACTATACACCTCCGAGACCACCGGCGAGAAGGCTCACGCCGCTCTGTGGCACCTCACAGCGAGCATGCGCATAGCCTCAGGTCTGCACATCTACGTGCGCGGAGACAATCTGCTGGCTCAGAAATACGAAATCAACGACGGTTTCCCCATGCCGCGCGCCACGGTGACGGGCGGACTGAAATGGACTTTTTAGCAATATCCTGACGCAACCTGAAAAAACAAATTCAATCACGGGACGGGCACACATAGTGTCCGTCTTTTTTTATCGGTTCGACGTGTATGCCCACGTGTGTGTCCTCACCATACATATCCTTGAGCACCCGCTCTATGTGCGAGGCGTGCGTGTGGGCATCGTAGAGGGTGGTGCTGCCGTCCATGCGCACGTGCATCTCAATGGCGTAACGATTGCCTATGCGGCGTGTGCGCAGATTGTGGAGTCCGCTCACCTCGGGCTCGGCCATGACCACGTCGGCGATGCTCTGCTCCACCTCGTCGGGCAACGAGCACTCGGTGAGGTCGTCGAGGCAGGGGCGCAGCAGCTCGACAGACACCTTGATGATAAATATGCTGACAACGATGGCCGAGAGAGGATCGAGTACGCGCCACCGCTCACCCATGAAGATGGCTCCACCAATGCCCAGCGCCGTGCCGGCCGACGACAACGCGTCACTGCGATGATGCCACGCATTGGCCACCACGGCGGGCGAACCGGTAGCGCGCCCCACACGTATGGTGACGCGAAACACCACCTCCTTGACCGCCACCGACACCAGCGCGGCCCATAGAGATATCATGCCCGGCGAGGAAAGCACAGCGCCATTGATCACGCGCCACACCGAACACAGGGCCGTCCACCCCACGCTCAGTCCGACGATGAGCAGCGCCACGCCAATGACCAGCGTGGCAAGGGTCTCATACTTGCCATGACCATAGTCGTGGCTCTTGTCCGACGGCCGCCCGGCAATGCGCACCGAGAGAAGCACCACAAGGTCGGTGATCAGGTCGGACAGCGAATGGATGGCATCGGCCGTCATCGCCGCACTGTGTCCCACAATGCCCGCCACAAACTTGAACACCACCAACAACATATTGGCCACGCTACCCGCAATGGTCACGCGATATACGTCGCGCGTCTGTTTCCTATCCCGCATAGTTTTTTTATTTTTTGCGGCGGCAAATATAGTGAAAGGTGAGCGCAAATACAAATGAAAAACGTAGTTTTTTGATTTGTTTTTGCCGAGCCGCATCCTATATTATGCAAATATAGTGAAAGGTGAGCGCAAATACAAATGAAAAACGTAGTTTTTTGATTTGTTTTTGCCGAGCCGCATCCTATATTATGCAAATATAGTGAAAGGTGAGCGCAAATACAAATGAAAAACGTAGTTTTTTGAAACGACTGGTGCACGATGTAAACAATGTGCCAATAGAATACAACATCGCTTATTACAGGGCCGACAGCTTCACTTATACAATTGAGGCAACAAGATAGCGCGCCATAATAACATTTCTTGTTTATTGTTTGCCCAATAATCGGTTTTGTCTTTCAATGTGACTCTTTGTAAGGAAAATGGAAATACAAAAATAACCTCGATTTTATTTTGAGTTTATTCGGATTTGCCGTATCTTTACGGCGAAAATACAAGTAGGTTTTTTATGTCAAGATTTATCAACCCTTTCACGGACATAGGTTTCAAACGCATCTTCGGTCAGGAACTGTCCAAGCCGCTGCTCATCGATTTTCTCAACAACCTGTTGGAGGGTGAGCGCAAGATAGTGTCGCTCCGTTTTCTGGACAAGGAACAGCTGCCGATGTACGAGGAAGACCGCTCGCAGATATACGACATATACTGCGAGTTGGAGAACGGCGAGAAGATAATCGTGGAGATGCAGCAGAGTCCGCAGGAATATTTCAAGAACCGCGCGGTGTATTACACAGCCGAAGCGATATCGCGTCAGGGCGAGAAGGGACCTCATTGGAAATACGACATCAAGTCGATATATTTCGTGGCATTCCTGAGTTTTTATCTGAAAGACGGTCCGAAAAAGTTTCGTACGGATGTGTCTCTGATGGATATCGAAGACAAGCATGTGTTCAGCGACAAGGTTCGCATGATATTCCTTCAGTTACCTTATTTCAAGAAAGAGGTGGATGAATGTGCAAATGATTTTGAACGTTGGATTTGTATATTAAAGGATATGGATGTATTGGAAAGATTGCCTGAGGCAGCAAAAAATTCGGTATTTGCCCGTCTTGAACAGATTGCAGATGTAGGTTCGCTCAGTAGAGAGGAACGTCTGAAATATGACTATGCTTTGAAGAAATACCGTGACACCTATGCCGTGATGGATTATGCAAAGAAGATGGCTACGGAAGAAGGAAGGGCAGAAGGATTGGCCGAAGGTAGAGCCAAAGGATTGGCCGAAGGTAGAGCCAAAGGATTGGCCGAAGGAAGAGCTGAAGGAAGAGCTGAAGGAAGAGCTGAAGGCGAATTAAAGAAAGAGTCTGAAAATTTCAGAATACTCGTAGCCAACGGTTTTTCCGTAGAAAAGATTGCTCAGATGTTCAACAAGACAATTGAAGAGGTTCAGAGCATTTTGGATAATTCCAAGAGTTAGTATTGTCAACAACAGAGTTGTTTGAAATTATAAAAGGTGCGCCCATGCAAAATGGATGCACCTTTTATAATTCATACGGATAATAAAGGTTCATCCGGATTTTGGGTGACAAACCTTAAATTTTTGACATCTGACGGGCGCGATTTTAACAGTTACCCCCTGAGATAGTTGCGTATTCTTAATTATCTCTACGTATGCTGGGCTCGAAATTAACATTTCAATCCAAATATCGGAAGAGCCATAAAAAATCCTTTCACCTGAAATCCGTATCTGCCGTAATCTTCAGTTCATACAGACCTCCCGCCTCACAACCTTTGGCGGCTCTGAACGTGATTTTCACGCGGTCCTTGCCCTTTGTCCAAGCCGTGGGTATGGTGTAGACGTCGTCCACGTATGTGAGATGCAGGCGGCGGTACAGGTCGACGGTGCAGAGGTGGTTATCGTCTACGAAGGTCCGTAGGTGCATCCGCCGTGTGTCTCCCATCCGCCATAGTTTTGGCCTTTGGGTTGCAGACCCACGTTGCGGCGCACGTGGGGAATGAGCCTGTCCACCTCGAGCTGCAACAAGTACCGGTGGTCGAGGTCCATCGCCTTCTTGAAATAACTGTCGGTAAGCCTCACGTCCTTCAGTGCGAACGACTGCCACACCTGTCCGTGCATCCGCTGCACACGGCACACATCGTCCCGTTCGCCCGCCACAGCCTCGCTTGTAGCCGTGATAAACAGCGCGCCAATCATTGCCACTGCAATATCTTTACTCTTGATTTTCATAATTGTTTTCTTATATTTCGGGTGTTGAAAGGAATTGGGACAGGTCTATATTCTGCATTTGATTTTTCAGATAAACCAAAGATTTTTCTTTTGTCATTCTCAAAAGCGGATTCCTGTAAAAAGGGAAGGCTTTCTTTATGGTTTGTGCCAATTCGTGGACCCAATAAGTTCCACTCATTTGGATAATGTATCCGCCGATGTTGTTGGCCATGTCCTCTATTCTACTTCTTTCTCCAATCGTGTCAATCAGAATAATGGTAACAGTATTGCTGGTGACACCGTTTCGTTCCATTATCCGTTCAAACCGAGTGACTTTATCCAGGCTGATTTCTGGATTGCCCTTTCCGATAAAACCAATATCAAATCTGATGCCATAGCCAGCCTTGAGCAAGGCTGTCGCATCACTTTCCCTTTTGTCCAATCTTTCAGACAGCCAGAATACCTTTGTATTCTTCGGATTTTCCCTGCTGATATAGTTGAAACCTAAGATGGTAAGAACGGAGCCCAACACGAATTTCTCAAACAGTTTGCCATACATCGATTTCTCAGATCCTCTGACGGTCAGGGTCTGAGATCCCAATGCCAACATACACCTGAGCAAATCGGGCCACTGCAAAAGATACTCCATGCCTTCATTGACGGCAGTCAACTTGAGGTCGCCATATCGCGTGGAAATATCTCGGCTTATTTCCGTGAGGTTTTTGTCCAGATCTTTTATATAGCGTTCAAGTTGACTTTGTTCTCTAATCACATTCTGCAAACTCTTGCCTGTCAAACCTAAGAACCATAATAAGTAACGCTTTTTCTCAGGACTTAATTTGGTCTTCACCTCCGAAGCCACGATGTCAGACAAATTGTCGGATAATTCCTCAAAGGACGACAATGCTTTAACGTAAGTCATGAACAAAGAAGCGTTCATGAGCAATATTCTTCTTTGCGTCAGCCCCTCAGTCAGATTCCGGATATTATCCCCACACAGTACGGAAAGAACTACATTTGAGATGATGTCTTTGCCCAATCTGTCTATCAGTTCTGTGCCGCTGTAATTGACCAAATCGAGGCTGTCGGCGGGGATGAGATTACTAAGTTTTTTCATAGGCCAAACAAATTATTGTCGGTTGGCGGATCTGTGTTTATCCAGTTTATATTATATCCATCGTCCAAGAGTTTCGTGTTTGCAAAGCTCTTCTTTATAAGTTCGATATATTTTTGCTCCATCTCGAAGGTGACAAATCTCCTGCCAAGTCTGGCCGCCGCTTTAGCCGTAGTTCCGGTACCGCCAAAGGGATCCAATACTACGTCATTCTTGAAAGAATAGTAAGTTATGACCTTTTCGGCCAACTCTGCCGGGAATATGGCCGGGTGTTCCTTGCAGTGGGCTGGTGTGATTTTCCAAATATTGGTCACCTCGTATCCGTCCTTGATTTTCGAGTCGGCCACGGCTTGTTGGTCGGGATGTTTCCGGATGAGCCAGTCTATCAGTTTGTCCGACTTTTTCCTATAAACCAGTAGATATTCTGTCACGGGTACGGGCTTGTATTGCAACGGGTTTCTGTCTGCTGCAAATCGTCGTCCTCTGCCGGTGGCCCATCCCGCACCTTCGGGTTTGGCCCAGATTATATCATCTACAAACTCAAAACCTTCTTCCATAAACAGCCTGTGAAAGTCGAAAGGCACAGCTATCCTTCGGCTTGCCTCACTTCGGCTTGCCCTTCTGATAAGCACAGGCGAGACATTCAGCACAAAGAATCGGCCTTCGTTGAGAACCCTTGCGCATTCGTGGATGATCTTCTTCATCTTCAGCAGATATTCCTCATACGAAAGATATTCCGTGTACTCGGGCTTTGCGTTGAAATAAGGAGGCGAAGTGAAAACAAGGTCAATACATTCCGACGGCAGTTCCTTCAACAGATATTCGCTGTCGCCCATACCGATAGTATTTCTAAGGCTGGATATCTTCGGCGTCTTGCATGTGTTCTTGCGACGTTTCAGACTGCCGTCCGATCGTCCCAGCAATCTGTTTTCAAGAAGATCCTTAGGGGTGGTTTTGGCCGAATCAATAAAAGTAGTGACGGCATCAATGACAATTTCGCCGATAGCATCTCCACTTTTAGTTTTTAGCGGGACGCGCCATATATTGAACCTGTCGTCAATCTCAGGCAGGCCGAAACAAACAACTTTTTCAAGTTCCATTTGTTTCAGATGACCGAGACCAATCTCTTTGGCTTCCCTCACTGTATTAACTCTGAATGTGGATTTCACTATTTCTCTGTGTCGTCGTGTCATTTACAATTAAGATATTTTTAGAATGCAAAGATAGTGAAAGGTAAGAGCAATGGCAAACGAAAATGAGAATTTATTTTCATTTTCGTTTGCCATTGCCGAGCCGCCTCCTATCTTATGAAAAGATAGTGAAAGGTGAGTGCAACGGCAAACGAAAAACGAAAAAAAATCCTTTTTCGTTTGCCGACCAGCCCACCTTTTTTTATACCTTTGCTTTTTTAAGTTGAAAACTCATCATGGCCAAATTCAATCATTATGTAAACACTGTCGGGTTTGATTTCCTGCGCGAGATATGCCAACGAGAGGGAATGCGGCGCTCCTTCGACAAGGGCGATTTCTTTCTTCGCTTCGGCGAGAGTCCCAGATATTGGGGATTCATCGAGTCGGGCTATTTCAAATATTCCGTCATCGACAGCGATGGCGACGAGCATATCACGGGTTTTACCTTTTCCGGCAATCTGGCAGGCGACTATTACAGCACTCTCCATCATGCTCCTGCGCTCAACGATATGATTGCGGGCTCATCGGCCACAGTCTTGGTGGTAAGTGCCGAGAAGATCAGATCGTTGCTTGACGCTCATCCAGACATACGGTTGTCGATGGCCGAGTCATTGTTTCGCATGGCTCACGAACGATACGTCGATCTATACCGCCACTCGCCCAAACAGCGCTACCTCGAACTGATACACCGCTGCCCCGCCCTACTGCAACACATCACGCTCAAAGAGTTTGCCTCCTACCTCAACATCACTCCTACCCATCTCAGTCGCATTCGCCGCGAAATTCTATTGGAGGGGGGTGGAAAATGACGAACAGCCTGAAATCGGGCATATATCCTGACCAAACGTTTTCGGAGTGGAGTTTCGGATTTGAACATACGACGGATTATCACTCAGACCCGGCGGGAAACTCACGCAAGGAAATGTGACAAAACCCTTACCAAAAGACCATTATTTTAGGAATAAATTCCCTTGCGGCCCTACACCGACTTACTAACCTGCATTATTCATAGAACTTCCTGCTACAAATCCCAACTGACTGCACCTCAGCGAAGTGCTCACTCTTTCTCTTTGAAAGTAGGGTTTACTACATTCTGCATCGGCATCGTTGTGCTTTCACTGATGCACAGCCATTTGGTATTCTCGCGACGGAATCCTATGAATAATGCAGGCTAATATATGTCATTGTTTCAATTGTTTCGGGTTCATCACTCCAAATGTAGGGATGAATCAAAAATTTTTTGCACTACATTGTCAACTCTCAACATTTGTTGAGCACTTTTTCGAATTTTATACTGAATTTTGCAAATGATAGCGCCACATGTGTGAGCGTATAAATCATCGTGAAACATAAAAACAATAAAGACGTATGAAAAGAATCAAAAAAATCATGGGTCGGCTCCTGCTGCTCCTGCCGCTGGCCCTCATCATCCCGCTTGCGGACAGTTGTCAGATATACAGTGTGGTAAAGGACGCCACCGACAAGGAGGAGGGACGCGTGGTGATGAAGGACGGCACGGAGTATGTGGGACGTGTGCGCATGCCCAAATGCAACACCAAGCGGATAAGCATCACCACGACCGACGGCAAGAAACTCAAACTGAAGAACACAGACATCGAGGTGCTCGGCGTGTGGAAGAAGACACATACGGACAAATGCAATTTCCTGCTGTCGGTGCCGTACGTGACGCGCAAGATGTTCTCCACCAAGAAGACGAAGGTGATACAACCGCAGTGGATGGCCATCGAGGCGCAGGGCGACCACGTGGATTTCTACGTGTGCGGCTACAAGTACAGCATACCTAAGGACGGCACGCTCACCATCACCAGTGTGCAGAACGGCAACATCATATACATAGCCAAGAAGAAGGGCGAAGAGTACGGCCGCATCATCGGCTACAAGGGTAGCGGCGCAAAGCATTGGCGCACATTGCTCATGGAGTATCTCGCGGACGACCCCGCACTGTGTGAGAAACTGAAGAACAAGGAGATTAAGCCGGACAATCTGCAACAGATAGCCGACATGTATAATCCGACGAAATGAAACCGGAGGCCATGATAAGATATTTTTTCAATAAAATCGTGATGTCCCTGCTCTTCCTTTCGCTCATGATCGTCTCGGCGCAGGAGTGCAGGGCTCAGGCCGGCTATTGGCACATAGAGTTACAGGGCGGCTACGAGTTGTTTCACGACATGAGCAACAAGTCGGGCTACGACCTCGGCTTAGGGTGCCGCTACGGCATCAATGAGAGGTTTTACGGGGCGTTCATGCTCCACGGCGGCATCAACAACGGACATTACGAGGGTATCTATGCCGGCGAGAAGACCAAGCTCGACCATACCATGCGCGAATACATGATAGGCCTGGGGCCGGGAATGTATCTCTACAACGGCGGCAACAGCTGGATATTTGCCGACATCCTGTTGGGATATGGTTTCGGCGAGGAACTCAAGTCGGCCGAGGAGAGCACGAGGAAATCTCTCGACGGGTTCGCCTCCGCCGCACGTATAGGTGTGGATTTTCAAATCAGCAACGGCCTCATACTGGGTCTCAACACGGGAGCATATCTCGTGGGAGGAGAGGTCAGGCCCGTCGTCAACGTGAAGGTGGGCATGCTGCTGAATCTGTGATAAACGCTTTTGCGCCTTCAACGCGCAATCATCTCAATTCATTCAAGCCCGGGGCGTCGCTCCACTCCGTTTCGCTTTGCCCCGGGCTGGGCGCTTTTCGGGCCTTCAGCCCTACATCCGAT
>CAJKQX010000031.1 GCA_905202125.1 uncultured Prevotella sp. | reverse complement strand
GGAGAATACTGCACAATTGACGCTCTTCTAAACAAAATTATCCCGAACTCGCGTAGAGTATGAAATAATCCATACAGGATATTTCCATAACGCTACATGGCCTTTGTAGCGTCAGTACAAGGGCTTTGTAGCGTCAGTACATGGTTCTTGTACCAGCAGTACAAAGGCCTTGTACTGTCCGTACATCACAACAAGAGCAACGTGTATAGGCTTTTTCCACACCCGCATCCGGTTCACATCGGGCATTCTCACGGATTCTTACATGAAAAGAAATGACGCCTATCTGCCTTTCTTTTTACTTTTCCCGGCATGCGTGGCGTGTATTCAGAAAAAATCATTACCTTTACTTTCTCATAAATCCAAGATATAAGAAATGAACGAGAAAGATATTTTCACTGAACACTCCAAGAATTATCTGCTGTGTTTCAACGACCATTGCCCGAGACGCGAGCAATGTCTCAGATGGATACTGAAAGACTATGTGCCGGACGACCTGTTGATAGTCAACGCCATCAACCCCGGCTACAAGAACATAGGCGCGGACAGATGCAGCGAGTTCAAAAGTTCTGAGAAACGCCGGATGGCCATCGGTATGACCAAGTTTTATGACGAGATGCCACGCAAGACGGAGCAGAGCATCCGCCATGCGTTGGAATTGCACTTCGGACATACGATGTATTACCTCTACCGCAGGGGCGACCGCCCCATCACTCCTGCCATGCAGGAAGAGATAAGGAAGATTTGCAAAAAGAACCATTGGGAGAAAGAACCTGTGTACGACGGATTCAGCGAGGAATACGAATGGTGATTTACCGGGCGCCTTATTACTTTTGTATGCAAATACAAAAAAGACGCCCTACAATAAATTTATCAGGATAAAACCTACATCAGAACATCTGGCCACGCAGCCATTCGCCCATGAAACGGTCGTAGACGATGTATCCGTCAGCGGTATGATAAACCAGTTCGTTTGCCACAAGTTTTTTCATAGCGGCACTCACACTGCTTGCCGCACGGAGATTGTGTTTGCTGATGAAACTCCCGGCCAGCACTTCTTTCACACAATATTCATTGGCAATAGCTTTGAGCAAGCGCACATGACCTGCCGGATAAGCTTTCAACAAATCGGCATACGAATAACTTTGTTCGGCAACAATCTGCGTCACGGCATAGGCCACCAACGCCGTATCCACATCACGGTCGTAGCCATAGAGACGGTTGAGCACATTCTGTATGTACCATGTGTGCCCGTCGAATTTTTCATATACCGCGTAAAACACCTCACGGGGTAGCTTTGTGCTGTGATTGGCAAAATGTCTCATTGCAAAGTCGGCATAGACATCGCGGTCGATTGTGCCGATGGTGAGCAACTGTGTGCTTTGATAAAACGGTCGCTTGGACGATGCGAACATCTCCTGCATGACATGCTGCTTGCTTCCGGCAAAAATAAAATTCACGTCAGGCAGGAACTGTATATATGAACGCAACATGGCCTCGACGCCTTTTTCGGGATATTCGGCTATCTGCTGAAACTCGTCGATGGCAATACAGCACCGCTTCCGTGATGAACCGAGATAATCGAAAATCTCCTTGAGCGTACTTTCTTCATCGGCAGGAGAAACATCCACAGTCACCTTCGGGACTCCGGTCACTTCGTCGAAAGTGAACACCGGTCGACAGCTGCGGATGAACTGGCCCACGCGGGCCAATGCTTTTTGAGACAGGGTATCCAACTGCCCCAATACCGTATTAGCCAACAAACGCACAAAATCACCCAACGACTGTGTGGAAAATATGTCCATATAGAGTGTCACAATGTCCGGCCGTTGCTCTTTGAGACAATGGAAAACATGGCGTATCAACCCCGTCTTGCCCATACGGCGAGGAGCCATGAGCGTTATGTTCCGCCCGTTGTGAAGGGCTTCAAGAATGGTGGTCGTTTCCGCTTCACGGTCGCAGAAAAACTCAGGACTGTGATATCCCGCTATCAGAAAAGGATTGTTGGGCTTCATTACGTTTCCTATTTATCGTTACACAATTATCGTAACGCAAAATTAGCAATAAAAACCGAGACGGCAAACCGATGCGCATGATTATTTGTCCGGCAAAAGAAAAGGTGAATAGAAATAATAATGTAAAATGCAATAAATGGCCCAATAGATACGTTTATAGAATAAAATAATTGCCGTTATGCAAAAAAGTATGACAGACAAAGGACTGGTAAGCATTATCACACCCACATATAATTGTGGGAAATATATAGAAGAAACTCTACAATCTGTGTTGGCGCAGACGTATAGAAATTGGGAAATGATTATCGTGGATGACTTTTCAACTGATAATACAGCCGAAATCGTAGCACAATATATATCAATCGATTCCAGAATACGATATTATCGCAACAGCCGAAATGAAGGAGCTGCTCTTACACGCAATCGTGCAATTCGTGAGGCACACGGCAAATGGATATCGTTTCTCGACAGTGACGATTTGTGGAAACCGGAAAAACTGGAGTGCCAGTTAGATTTCATGATAGAAAATGATTACGCATTCACATATCATAAATATGAAGAAATAGACGAAAACTCACACCCACTTGGAATAACCGTCAGTGGCTTGAAAAGAGTAAAACGTCTAAACATGATGACTTGTTGTTGGCCGGGATGTCTGTCTGCAATTTACAACGCCGAAAAGATAGGACTTGTGCAAATTCCAGATATCAAAAAGAATAATGACCAGGCAATGTGGATGGAAATAGTCAAAAAAGCAGATTGTTTCTTTATAGATACCACTCTTGCTTCTTATCGCCGTCGAAAAGGATCAATTACGCCCAATAGAATTAAAGACAAATTATATTGGCATTTTATTCTATGTCGCAAATGTGGCCATTATTCCACTATGGCGGCAGCAGTTCTGACATTACTAAGCATTCCTGCAAACGCGCGAAAAAAAATATTCTACATTAAAAAAGAGAAGGATAAATGCAGATGATATCAAAATTTATTTTTGACCGAACAATGTCTTTAGTCGGACTGTTTTTCCTTTGGCCTGTCATCTTGATTACTGCTATTCTCATTAAGAAAAAGATGCCTGGAGGTCCAGCATTCTTCATACAGACAAGAATAGGACGCGACGGCAAGCCTTTCCGTATGTATAAATTCCGTTCCATGACGATGAACCACAGCGGTTCATCCGTCTCCGTGGCGGGCGAAAGCCGCATAACTCCGTTCGGAGCAAAGCTGCGCCGCTACAAACTCGACGAACTGCCGGAGCTATGGAATGTGCTTAAGGGCGACATGAGTTTTGTGGGCCCGAGGCCTGATGTGCCGGGATATGCCGACATGCTTACAGGTGAGGACAGGGAGGTGTTGCGCTTGCGTCCGGGCATCACAGGGCCTGCATCGATGAAATACAGGGATGAGGAGGAACTGCTTGCCCGGCAAGCCGACCCGCAGAGATACAACGACGAGGTGATATTCCCGGACAAGGTGCGCATCAACCTGTACTATCTGCATCATTATTCTTTCCTGAAAGACATCCGGATGATATTCTGCACCGTATTGGGACGCAGAATGAAATACAACGACGAATTAATATAAAAGCAATATGCGAGACAGAATATATTTATGCCTTGCCCACATGAGCGGCAGGGAGATGGATTATATAAAGGAAGCATTCGACACCAACTGGGTAGTGCCGATGGGACCGAATGTGAATGGTTTTGAAAACGACCTGGAGACATTCGTGAACGGCACCGACTCAGGTCGTCGGCTCCAAAAACACGTGGTATGCCTGAGCGCAGGCACTGCGGCCGTACATCTGGCCCTGTTGGCTTGCGGCGTAGGGCCGGGCGACGAGGTGATGGTGCAGAGTTTCACCTTCTGCGCTTCATCCAACCCCATCACTTATCTGGGTGCCACACCCGTCTTTGTGGATTCGGAGAATGATACATGGAATATGGACCCCGATCTGCTCGAGGAAGCCATAAAGGACCGCATTATCAAAACCGGCCGCAAACCCAAAGCCATAGTGCCCGTAGCACTGTATGGCATGCCTTATCAGATAGGACGAATCATGGAGATTGCCGACATATACGACATTCCCGTGATAGAGGATGCGGCCGAGGGATTCGGCTCGCGATACGACGGACAGGTATTGGGCACATTCGGCCGATACGGAGTACTGTCGTTCAACGGCAACAAGATGATAACCACCTCCGGTGGCGGCGCGTTGGTGTGCAACGATGCGGAAAGCAAACAGGAAATAATGTTTTACGCCACACAGGCCCGCGAATCTTACCCCTACTATCAGCACGAACACATCGGCTACAATTATCGCATGAGCAATATATGTGCGGGCATCGGACGCGGACAGATGACTGTACTCGACGACCATATAGCCCACCACAAGCACGTGCAGGATTTGTATTGCGAGCTGCTCAAGGATGTTCCCGGCATCACCATGCACTGCAACCCATCTGACGTGTTCGACTCCAACTATTGGCTATGCACCGCCGTGCTCGACCCGCAACTCAGGGTAAAAGGACAGGACAATGCTTACAAGGCGGCCATCAACGGTGCCGTAGGCGGAGCGGCCGGTGTGACCCATGCAGCAAAATCGATAATCACCGATTGCCAGCCCAACGACAATGTGGAAGCGATGCGTCTGGCTCTCGATGCGGCCAATATCGAGTCGCGCCCTCTGTGGAAGCCCATGCACAAACAACCCGTATTCAAAGATGCGCCGGCATATCTCAACGGAGTGAGCGAAGAGCTCTTTGCCAAAGGCATGTGTCTGCCTTCGGGTCCGTGGGTCGATGACGACGCCGTGCGCTACATTACAGACAATATCAAATCAAATATTATTTGACGAAACAATAAACATACGGTTTTGTACGTTATAAAATAATAGTAAATGAAGTTAATTTGAGTACATGGGATTAATATACAAGTTGTCGCATTGGTATTTCTCAAAAAACGCATTACCTTACTGGTGCGTCTTTATCTTTGATTGCCTTGTGGTGATATGCTCAGGGTTGGTAAGTTACACCCTTGACCACGGTGCCACCTACACGGCCAATCATATATTGCCGCTGTTGGGAACATTGTGTTTCTATCTCATCTTCTACATCATCGGATTTCGTGTGATGCACACTTATTACGGCGTGATGCGTTACACTTCATTCGCCGACATGTATCGCATCATCGTGGCCAACCTTATAGGTGTCGTCTCCATTGTCATATTAAGATTCAGTTTCAACATTGACAACTGGCTCGTGTCCATACGGTTGCGCGAGCTGCCTCTGACGTTCATCTTTGCCACCGTCATAATGTGGAGCACCCGCATGATTGTGAAATATCTGTTCGAGTTTTACCACGTTGACAAAGAGACAAAATCCGTATTCATCTACGGCGTGAAAAACGGAGGAATAAGCATTGCACGTGCCATCAGCATGGAGGACAGGAAACGTTTCCGTCTGTGCGGATTCATCAGCGATGCCAACGATCTGGCCGGCAAGAGTCTGTTTGGCGTCAAGGTATATCCCAATGATGAGAACATAGTGAAGACAATGCTTGCCAACAACGTGCATACATTACTCATCTCACCGTTGAAACAAAATGCACTTGTGAACAATCCTGTCATGGTGGACAAAATAATTGAAGCTGGCATATCGATATTCGTGATGAACTCGGCAACCGAATGGGATGGCAAGAGTGACATATCCGCCATACAACTCAAAGAGATAGAAATAGAGGACCTTCTGCCGCGCGACGAGATACAGATTGACATGGAGGCCGTAGGCAGTCTTTTGCGTGGCAAGAGCATCATGATCACAGGTTCGGCGGGAAGCATAGGCTTTGAGATAGCACGGCAGGTGGTAAGATTCTCACCTGCAAACATTCTGTTGATAGACCAGGCGGAGACTCCTCAACATGATGTGAGACTGTTCATGAAAAGCAATTATCCGTGTGTAAAGGTGGAAACCATAGTCACATCTATCTGCAACCGCAGCCGCATGGAGACATTGTTCAAGATGTACAAGCCCGACTATGTGTTCCACGCAGCAGCCTACAAGCACGTGCCGATGATGGAGGACAACCCATGTGAAGCCATACAGAACAACGTGGAAGGCACCCGGACAATAGCCGACCTGTCGGTGAAGTACGGTGTCAGGAAATTCGTGATGATCTCCACAGACAAAGCCGTCAACCCCACCAATGTCATGGGCTGCAGCAAACGCATCTGCGAAATATACGTGCAGAGTTTAGACAAAGCCATCAAAAACGGTCAGAAAAAAGGCATCACACAGTTTGTCACGACCCGTTTCGGCAATGTGCTCGGCTCAAACGGTTCGGTGATACCCCTGTTCAAGGAACAGATAAAGAACGGTGGTCCGGTGACGGTGACTCATCCCGACATCTACCGCTATTTCATGCTTATCCCCGAAGCATGCAAGTTGGTGCTTGAGGCCGGCACGATGGGACACGGCGGAGAGATATTTGTCTTCGATATGGGTGCACCGGTGAAGATTGCAGACCTGGCCAAACGCATGATAAAACTGAGTGGTGCAAAGAACGTGAAGATAGAATACACCGGACTGCGTGACGGCGAGAAACTTTATGAAGAGGTGCTCAACGATCAGGAGATAACCCGGCCAACACACAACGACAAGATAAAGATTGCGTTGGTGCGCGAATATGATTTCGCCGAGGTATGCGTTGATATCGAACGTCTGACATCCACAAGCTATCGATACGACGACATGGCCACCGTAAAGGAAATGAAAAACATAGTACCCGAATATAAGAGCAACCACTCTAAGTACGAAGTGCTGGACAAGAAATGAACAAGACAAACAATAATAACCACCATAACACGGGCGCCTGCATCCGACGTTTTTTCGATTGCATCATCGCTCTTATATGCCTTATCGTATTTTCTCCGCTTATGCTTGCCTGCGCGTTAGTAGTGGCATGTGTCGACGGACTGCCGGTGATTTATCGTCAGGAGCGCATCGGACTGGGTGGCAAACCTTTTTATATATACAAGTTCCGGAGCATGTGCACCGATGCCGAGCAAGACGAGCCCGCCCTGCTGGAGACCGAGGGCGACTCACGCATCACACGCACGGGACATTTCCTGCGCAATCATCATCTTGACGAACTGCCACAACTGTGGAATGTGCTCAAAGGCGACATGGCCTTCATCGGACCGCGACCCGAACGAAAGTATTTCATCGACAAGATTATGGAGCATGACAAACGATACGAACAGCTGTACAGCATACGTCCCGGAGTCACTTCCTACGCCACGCTTTACAACGGATACACCGACACAATGGAGAAAATGCTTCGCCGCCTGGAGTTGGATCTGTATTATCTGGAACACCGCTCATGGTGGTTCGACACCAAAATACTGTTCAAGACATTCACGAACATCATCTTTGGTAAGAAATTTTAAGACACGACAATCCCAAATCAGTCGTCGTCAGATTTCATACTCGTTTAGTCTTTTTTATCCCGAAACATCAATGTTTACGGAAACTCAACCGCAGTTCGGCTGTTGCGAGCGTCATGCGGCTGTTGCTGATATTCTCTATCGTGAATGTCTCATCGAGAGCGTTGATGCCGAAGGGTGACAATACGGAGGGATCCTCGACCTTGAAATCGCCGTCCTTGTAATTGTCCTCATAGGCGTCATAGAGCCGCAACGTGGTGCCTTTGTTCTCGAAACGGAAGAAATAGCCTTTGACGCTTTTGTCATAATCCACCACATTCAAAAGCCTCACCTGCACACCCCAGAAGATACGTTTGGCGGACAGATCGGTTGTGCCGCCCGTTGACAATGTGTCGACACGGGTAAGATGCCAGAAACCGTCGAGATGTCCGTTGTCGGATGTTTCCAGTTCGCACGATGCCAATCCGACGGCCATCAAAAGTGTCAAACCTATTGATTTTATTGTTTTCATAGAAGTAGTCCTGTTTTTGATATCGTAAGCTGAAAGCCATAATTATGGCCGAGGATATGACCGAAATCCATGCCGTAACCGCCACGGATGCTCCAACCCTTCAACATTTTCTTGTCAAATGTGTAGGTGGCCTCGGCCAGCACACTTATGTTGTGATGCTGTCTGGTGTACGGATTGTCGTAAGTGCCCAATCCTTCCTGATAAGTGCCGAGCAGACGATAGTGAAGGTTGTCCACAGGCTCGCCGCTCAGTCCGAGATGCAAAGCCATGAAACGGTTGTTCTCCACCATGATCCTGCCATCGTCATTGTATAGAGGCGAGCGATACAGAGGATTGCCCATCACCTGCCCCCAGTGCTGCCATCCTGCAAAGATGCCATGATTGTAGAAATTGTCGCGGCCGGCTATATGGTCGCTGATGTCCGGTGTGCGGTCGTGATAAAGAGGTCCGCTCTGATACTTGGTGTAGATATATTCAAACACCACCGTGCGCAACCACGAGCCCCATTTGAGGTTGACCTCTGTACCGAGCATCCAGTCCTTGAAATCATAGAGCAGATATCTGTGTTTTTTCTTTTTGTTCCAGTCTTCACCAGAGCCGTAGCCGTCGAAGTCGAGTTGGAGCATGGCGGAATGGTCCTCGAAATACTTATCGGCATAGACGCTCACGCCGATATCATCGTTGTCATAATTGACACGCATCACCCAACTGCCCACCTGATCGCCCTCAATATTCTTATATTGGAGATCCGTGGGGTCAGAACCACCGGGAACAAAGGCATTCCAGTAGGCTTTCAGTCCCGTGTTGTTGTGATACACGGTCTTTGTGCCATCACCTTTGGGCACATACGAGTCGCCGCCGAACAGTGCCGCCATCTCCAATCCGAGCTCTACCGACCAGGGGCAGAACACATCCTCATTGCCAATCTTGAGGTATCCGGCCTTGCTGTGATACAGCACATCCTGGGTGTAGCGACTCTTCTCTTTGGTAAAATCACGCTCCCAATTGTCGTCGGTAAGCTTGCCATAAGCTATGTGGCCCTTCAGATGCAGCCAACCGTTGGCGAAAGGCAGAGTCCAATATTCGGGCAAAGCCAGCCTCACCTGCGGCACAGGCCGGGCGTTGATGCCGAATGTCTGCGAGCCACTGCTCAGCCCGTTGTTTTTCAGAGCCATAGGCTGATGTTTGCTACCTACGGTCAACACACCGTGCAGCCATCGAGCCTCAACAAAGGCCTGCTGCACCACCACATTGCTCGTATAGTTCCACGGGGCGGCCACATCCACGCCATATCCCAGTCCCCATTTGCGCATCGAGTCGGTGGCCAACGGTCGCGAGAGCATGCCGCGCACATATCCGTTGCACTCATCAAGCGAGCTCAGTCCATACTTGTTGGCATTGAGCCACAGCGGTGTCTTGCCTTTCGAGAACGAACCCTGCGTCTCCACCATGTATTCCAGTCCCTTTGCCGGATTGTATTTCTCTTTCTTATAGTTGTCGAGCCAATCCTGCGACAAGGCCGGAACGCATGCCGGCAACAACATAATCATTATTGGCAAGAATTTTCTTTTCATATACATTATATTATATCAGATAAAACGTTTTTACTTGATTTTTATTGTCTGTCACCACCAACAAATGAGCGACAAGACTGTTTCACAGCCCATAAGAACCGTACATTTCATCATTTAGGGATTTCCCCACGAGATATTAGGGATTTTCCTTTTCACATGAAATCCAGAGTCCGTATATTTGCAACAGAAAACAAAAACAAGAGTAACAAACATATTAAAACCATACGATTATGAAAAAGTTGATATCCATCCTGACACTTGTCATGACAATGACAATATCGGCAAGCGCCATGAGTTACGAACAGGCTCGCCAGCAGGCTCTGTTTCTCACAGACAAGATGGCATACGAGCTTAATCTTAATGAAGCACAATATGAGGCAGCATACGAGGTCAACCTTGACTATCTGATGAGTATCAATTATCAGGACGACCTGTACGGTGCATATTGGAGACAACGCAACCTCGACCTGAGCTACATTCTGCTCGACTGGCAGTATCGCGCATTCTGCGCAGCATCCTATTTCTACCGTCCGCTGTATTGGCATTCAGGTTACTGGCATTTCGGAATATACGCCCGCTATCCGCGTCGCGACTACTATTATTTCGGTCATCCCCATTTCATCAATGTCTATGTGGGCGGTCACAGCTGGCATCGCAACGGCGGACGCTCATGGTACAGAGGACGCAAATACGTGAGCCACAACAACAGAAAGAACTATTTCGGCATGCGCGACAGCTTCAAGCGCGGCGACTACGGCAAGGGTGTAAGCGGTCATTTCGGTAACGGACAGTCAAGACCTACGACCGGCAACCGCAACAACCAGCCCGACAAAAGCGGCAGTTTCGGCAGCCGTCCGGCAGGAGCCAACAATTCCACCGTCACCACAATGCCGGCCTCACGCTTTGGAGGCTCACGAAGCGGCAACACGACATCGTCTCCCAGACAAACATCGCCAAGCAGCAACGACGTCAGAAACAACACTACGAGCGGTTCGTTCGGCGGATCCAGAGCCGGTAGCCGTACACAGGACATAGGCAACAGTCGCGGAATGCTCCCCAACCGCACATCGGGCAGCAATACCACAGGCAGTTACAATACCGGCCGTAGCACCACCACCGGCACATCGCGCAGCAGCTCGTTTGGCGGTGGCCGTAACGGAGCATCCATGCCGAGCACATCGCGCAGCAGTTCGTTCGGCAGCAGCCGCAGCAGCAGTCCCGCTCACAGCAGTCGCCCGTCGGTCAGCAGTTCGCGTAGCGCCGGCAGCAGCAAGTCAGCTCCATCATCATCCGGCAGCAGATTCGGAGGTAGAAGATAACAAATTGAAATATTATTAAGACATAAGCAAAGTGTAAGTTACCATTAAAAAGGTATCAAGTTTAAATGTTTTCAGGAAACATACTGATTCTTTAAGTTTTGTAGGAAAAAGAGGTGAGAGTTCTAAATTTTCAGGACTCTCACCTCTGCATTATTCATCTTTTCAATCTCGTTCATGGGTTTCCGGTGGTAGACGCTCTGTATGGCCTTATTGATGATACCATGTCCGACGGCGAGCACAGTTTTCCCGGGATAGTCATTCTTTATCATCTCGAGAAACCTTCGTGCCCTGTCTTTCATCGCCTCGAGCGTCTCCACGTCATCGGGCCATTGTTTCCCGGCAAGGTCGGGGATATACTGTCCGGTGAACCCGCCCCAGTCACGCTCGCGCAAGAGCGGCGTCTGCACTATGTCGGCAGCCCGCGGTCCGGCTATTATCCTGCACGTGTCTACCGACCGACGCAGATCGCTCGACACGTACACATCCACGTGCACATCCTCCATACGATCTCTCACGTCGCGGGCCTGCGACTCTCCCTTCTCGGTGAGCCTGCCCGGCGTCTGTCCTTGCAATATCTTGTTCACATTGTCCACGGTTTCGCCGTGGCGCACCAAATACAGTGTTGTCATGACATATTATGAAATTAATACAAGAAAAAAATTTGCGCTACCACTTTATTTATTTAACTTTGTAAAAAATAGGATTGGTCCGGCATATATCGGAGATTGTTTTGCGGACCGTATCCCGATGTTTAACAATAAATAGATATCGAATATGAAAATCATTCAAAGCACCCTTTTTCGCGCGTTGTGCTCCATCGTCACCGGCGTCCTGCTCATCAAGTACAGGGAGGAGACCGTGACGTGGATAACGATAGCCATCGGCGTGATGTTCCTCGTATCCGGCATCATATCGTGCATCGCCTACATCCATGCGGGCCGTCAGACCGACACGATACTCTATGATGCCCGGGGTCGTCAGCTCTCGGGCGTCAAACCGCCGTTTCCACTTGTGGGCGTAGGCAGCCTCCTGCTCGGACTGATACTCGTGGTTATGCCGGGCACCTTCGTGACATGGCTGATATACATGCTCGCCGGGCTGCTCATCGTGGGAGCGATAAGCCAGTTTGCCAACCTCATGGCAGTGTCCAGGATAGCGCGTGTGGGCGTGGGGTTCTGGATCATGCCCTCCGTCATCCTGCTCATCGGACTGATTTCCATCATCCATCCCACAGCCATTGCCGGCGCACCGCTCTTTGTCATAGGATGGTGCATGTTGCTCTATGGCGTGACGGAATGTGTGAATGCCATCAAGACTTACCGCATACGCAAGATTAGCGACAAAGCCGCCGGCAAGCCCGGGGGCGACAATGTGGATGCGGCCGATGCCGTGGACGTCACCGACATCACCCCTTCAGACAATTGATCGAGATATGAAAGGCCGGGCGTCCGACATCAGTTATTGTCGGGCGTCAGGCGTTCGATATATTTGCAAATGATATCTATGCCGCGCAGATTGTCACCGCCTTTGGGTATGATGACATCGGCAAAGCGCTTGGTCGGTTCGATGAACTGCTCGTGCATGGGTTTGAGCACTTTCAGATAACGGTCCACCACCATCGACACCGTGCGTCCGCGGTCGATGGTATCGCGCTGGATATTGCGTATGAGGCGTTCATCGGGATCGCAATCCACAAATATCTTCAGGTCCATCATCTCCCTCAGCCGTTTGTTGAGAAGCGTCATTATGCCCTCGACGATAATCACCGGCTTGGGTTCCACGAGTATAGTATCGGGCAGACGGTTGCATTGCAGATACGAGTACGTGGGCTGTTGCACGGCCACGCCGTTGCGCAGGTCGTTTATCTGCTTGATGAGCAGTTTCCAGTCGAATGCGTCGGGATGGTCGAAGTTGATGGCATGACGTTCCTCGTCGGTCATGCCTGTGGTGTCGTTGTAGTACGAATCGAGGGGCACCACGGCCACATGATGCGGCGGCAGGGCGTCGACTATTTTCTTGACCACGGTAGTCTTGCCCGAGCCGGTACCTCCGGCAATACCTATGATTGTGATTTTTTCCATCAATACATTATTATTTGATTGGTCGGTAATATTATTTTTCATTCAGCACAGCATCAAACATACGCTTGTAGTACACAGCCTTGTCCTCTGCCTTCATCGGGTATGCCCTCGAACTGCTGGGCATTCGGTACAGTCGCAGGGGGCGCCCCTCAAACCCGAACTCGGTCATCGCCCCGACAGCTGGCACAGGATGGATATCGAAACAGGCGCACATCACCTCGGCAGCCTTCTGTCCCGTGACCGCCACCGCGCGACACTGGGGCAACCCACGGAGCATGGCCGGCACGTCGGTGGGCTCCACCACCTCAAGATCTTTGTCCGATGCCGTGTTCTTGAGTCGTCTCACGGCGCATGCCGTGTCATAGAGTCCGATGCGCCGCTGCGTGAGAAAGTCCACCAGCGCGTCCTGCCGGAATGTCTTGTGCACCTCGTCCACGAAAGCATTGCGGTCGTCTCGGAAGCACAAACCGAAGATGCGCCACATGTCGTTGGTGTAGTTGGGGTAATAGAAACGCATGGCCCATCGCTTGGGCGAGGGTGGAAAGCTACCCAACATCAGCAGACGGCATCCCTCGGGCAGGAACGGTTCGAAGGGATGACGCTCCACGGGAGGCAACGCCGTGGATGCAGAGTCGATGCGGCTCATTGCTGTTCCTTTGCGAAATACACCACCACGGGCAGGTGGTCCGAATAGCCATCGAGCCATATACCGCCGGCCGTCGTGCGCTTGGGCTGCCCTTTATACTTGCCGTCGGTCTGGAAGAGATAGGGCATGTTCTGTATTCTGTTTTTCCAGAATTTCAGAGTGGAGAAATCTTTCGACCCTTTTTTGTTGAGCCAGTTGGGCGACAGCACTATCTGGTCGAAGAGGTTCCACGACCCGTCATACATCAGTGTGCCTCGTCCTTCCTTCACAAGTATGTTGTACCAGGGGTTGTACATATCGTCATGGCCCACCTTGTCGATATCAGGTTTGCACGAGAGCATGGTCGTCATGCTCTTGTTTGTCGGGTCGTCGTTCATATCGCCCATGACGAGCACCTTGCAGTCGGGGTCGTCCTTGATGAGCGAATCCTTCACGGCCTTAATCTGTGCGGCTCCCACCTCTCTATAATACGACCCGGCAAATCGACTGGGCAAGTGACACACGATGACTGTCACATGCTCGCCTGCCAGCGTACCGCTGACGGTGAAGAATCCACGTGTGACATAGTCGGAAGGCATGGTCTTGGTAGGCACGAACGGCACGAGCTTGGTATCGCGCACGGTAAAGAGTGCCGGATTGTAGAGCAAGGCACAGTCCACGCCACGCTTGTCAGGTCCCTCGATATGCGCATACTTGAAGCCACGGGCGGCCAGGGCGGGTTGGGCCACCAGGTCGGTGAGCGCTTTGGCGTTCTCCACTTCGCTCACTCCTATCAGCGCACAGCCCACTCCGGGCAGCACGTCGGTACCCATATCGGCCAACACGCGCGAGAGATTGCGCAACTTGTGCGAGTATTTCAGTCCGTTCCAATGATACGAACCTGTGGGCAGAAACTCGTAATCGTTCTTTCCCGCATCATGGCACGTATCAAACAGATTCTCCAGATTATAGAAACCGGCGGCATATACCGAGAACTTTTTTTGTGCCGATGTGCCGAGACTGACCAACAGCAGCAATGCTAAAAACAAAAAATTCTTTTTCATTTCTGTATTTCCTTTCTATTATTAATCTTATGGCGTAATTTCATGGCAGTATAAATCCTGCCACCATGCAAAATTCGGAAATATATTTGAATAAATTGAATATTATTCCAAAAATTAATCACAAATCGCTTTCATCAGGCCGACAATGTACATATAATGTCGGAAAAATATGGTTCATCCGACATTCGGAGTGATATTCAGAATAAATTCGGTTCATCCTACATTTCGAGTGATATGTTAATTTTGAACCTCGCATACATCGAGATAATTAAGAATACGCAACTATCTCAGGGGGTAAATGTTAAAAGTTTGTCTCAATTTTGCGATATTTCCGACCGAGGCTGTCGCCAGGCCTAAATACGCCAAATTTCGGCACTTTTCATAAAATAGTGTATATCAGCACGATACGTGATTCATGATATCTCGAAGGCCTCAAAAAACATTGAAAAATCACGAAATTGTCCCCAAAAAGTGCCCGATTTGGGTTCCGAAAGGGCCCCTTTTGCCTCCCGAAAGGGTTCCTTTCGCACTCCAAAAGGGGCCCTTTCGTAAATCAAGTGTATAAAAAGCGTGAAATCGGATGATTTTTCACGTTTTCTAAAGTCATTTTCCCCGTTTTTCGGCATCGTGTCTTTCTAAAACGGAAGAAAATCCAGCGAAAACGAAATGTTAAAAATTTGGATTTGCGAGCGCGACTATCTGATGTCTGAAATAATCAGATTAATCTCTCCAAAATCCGGATGAACCTAAAATATGACGAGGACCTTTATAAGAGGGAAAAATCACTATCCTTTTCTTTTAATATAGCACATTATTTCATATCTTTGCAAGAATATTGAATGGTATAAAGATAAAACGTCGGATGAATTTTTGAACCGAATAAATGAGATACTTGGTAAAAGAGAAATCAAACAAACTTGGACCGCAGATATTCTGCAATAATTTCTGTATGATCAATGCGTATGTGTCAGACCACAGCCTGTCAGGATGTGTTGTTTGAGATAACAGGAATTATTCAAGTGGATAAGAAAATACTGAAGATAGCAATAAATTAGACAATGTTTTATAGACTGATCAAAAAAAAATGTGACGAGTGGGTACATTCTCCGAGGTGCCCCATCCATGAACTTATACAATATATATACGCTCAACATAAAATGCGTGATGCACAGATTGAAGCCATCAAGGTCTATCTGTTTCTTAAAATAGCCTGTGAGAACAAACCGCTCTGGAGGCTGTTTGGGGAAGGCTTATTTAATAGTCTGGATCTGAATGCCATGCCTTTAACGATTGACGAACGAAACCACCTCGTAGCTGACAAAGCCGCTGCCGCTTTGTTGGAATATTCGTTGCTGAAAGACAAGAACGGCAACCAGATAGCACCCGGACTGGAGGAAATCATCAAGAAACACGATACCGGCATTGATTGTAAAGCTGTTTTCAAAAAGATATTTTATGATGTGAATTACACCGATTATCTTTTCAGTCTGCCGATGGGTGCAGGAAAAACTTATCTGATGGCTGCATTCATCTATTTAGACTTATACTTTGCCCAAAACGAACCCGACAACCCGGCGTTTGCCCATAATTTTATGGTATTGGCTCCATCGGGCTTGAAATCATCCATCATTCCCAGCTTGAAACATATTCAGGAGTTTGACCCCACATGGATTATTCCCGAACCGACAGCCTCAAACCTGAAAAGGATGATTAAATTTGAGATTCTTGATGAGCAGAAATCGGCTAAGAAAAGCAACATTGTCAAGAATCCGAATGCCCAGAAGATAAACAATCATCAGCCGTTGGAAGACCTTATGGGGCTGGTGGCTATCACCAATGCGGAAAAAGTAATATTAGACCGCATCGGAAAAGATGAAGACAATAATGTGTTCGACAAAGAAGAATTAGCCAAAATAAGAACGGCTAACGAACTGCGGGACATAATAGGCAAAGTACCTCACCTTTCCGTTTTCATTGACGAAGTACACCATGCTGCAGATGGAGAAATAAAACTCCGTCAGGTGGTGGAAGAGTGGACAAGCCGCCATTCATTTTGTGGTGTATTGGGCTTCTCAGGCACCCCTTATCTGGACAAGGCGGAAAAAGTTACATTGACAGATTCCTTCACAATAAAGAACACCGACCTATCAAACGTAGTTTATTATTATCCATTGATTCAAGGTGTAGGCAATTTCCTGAAAGTACCGGAAGTGAAGTACGCCGACAATGACACAGAAACCATTGTCAAGAACGGAGTAAAGGAATTCTTAGATAAGTTCAAAGACACGATTTATGCCAATGGCACATGTGCCAAACTTGCTATTTATTGCGGGCAGATAGAAACTTTGGAAGAGATTGTCTGTCCACTTGTGACTCGCTTAATATCCGAATATGGCTTGAATCCAACAGATGCCATTTTGAGATATCATGGCGGAAACAAAATCTATCCGCAACCGGAAGGAGCAGAGACAGAATTTGCTTCGCTTGACATGCCCTTCTCACACATTCGCATTATCCTTCTCGTACAAATAGGAAAAGAGGGATGGGATTGCAAAAGCCTGACAGGGGTTATTTTGCCACAAAAGGGAGTATGCCCCACAAATATGGTCTTGCAAACCAGTTGCCGCTGTCTGCGTCAAGTAGTAAAGGATGCCAACGAATCTGCTTTGATATGGTTGAACAAGTTCAATGCCGATACACTGAACAAACAACTGAAACAGCAGCAGAATATCTCTCTGCAAGAATTTAATCAGGGCAAATATAAAGAACCCATACAAATAGAACGTTTTTCCCGAATAAAAAAACTGCAGGTTCCGCCTATTGATTTCTATCAGCTGAAGGTGTCCTACCAAACATTGATCACAGAGGAGCATCCACACACAGCAGAAAAGCTAACTGATAAAGGAATCCTCATTGAATCTGATGCTACGTTAATCCACCGGCAAGACTTGTCCGGCAATCCGTTGGGCCATGATTTCGCCGAAAAAGAAGAAGGTGAATATATAACTTTCCGTCAATGGCTTTATACTATCATAAAAGAGAGCTTCGGGACATTGGCGTTTGATAGTTTGAAAGTCTACGAAGCCACATTAGAAGACATATTCCGGCAGATTACATTGAAGGACGAAACAGGCAACACGCGTTATGACAACCGTTACGACCAAATTGAAATACGTTCGTATATCCGTAAAGCCTTTCTATCTAAACGGGATTTCTCGGTCAAAGAGGAAATAGTACCTTTCAAGGCAAGCCTGCTCCAAATTGAAAGCCTTAAGTCATCACTTCCTGTAGAAAACGACAAACCTTTCTACCCTACCCAAAAAGATGTTAAGGAAATTGTAGATTGGGATGCAAACGCACAACAGAAAATCCTGTCACCGGAAGAACTGGCTATCATAGAAATGATGAAAAAGAAAGGATATACCGTTCCAGAGCTAACCGATCCACATCCCGAACGTAAGCAGACTTACCATTACCTGCCTTATCGTTTCGACAGCGGATTGGAGAAAGAGTTTTTCAAAGATTCTATTATCCCTATCTTGATGGAACAAAAACTGCCGTTGGAAATCTATTTCAATGGCGATGATACGCTGACCGAATTCAAAATAGATTGCTATAAACAAGTCGGCAAAGATTGGAGATATATTGGCAAGTACGTGCCCGACTTCCTGCTGTTAAGCAGAAAAGATGACGGCACCATCCACCGCATAATCATCATCGAGACCAAAGGCGAAGGCTTTGCCGCCAAATTCGCCGATCGTAAACGCTTTATGGAGACAGAGTTTATCAGCAAAAATAACGAGCGGTTCGGTTACGAACGCTTCCGCTTTCTCTATCTTGAAGGCACTATCAGCAAGGAGGAGAGAGAAATACAAACGATAACAGCAATCAAAGAATTTTTCAATATATAAAACAAGAACTATTATGGCTATCAAATATATTCCCTATTTCCCAAATACTCTGGAAGGTCAAGCGATACTTGACAATTTCGTGCGCACCAAACGAGTGTTATACTATCGTGATAATAGGCGCGTTGTAGAAAGTATTAAACGAGGTATGCCCTTGTATGAAACTGAATTGCAAGAACGTATAGGAGACAATGCAAACGGCAATCTTATACTCCGTGGCGAATGTTTGTCGGCTTGTGCATATCTGAAAGACAAAGGCATCACTGTGGATTTGGTATATATTGACCCTCCTTTCGCCAGCGGTGCGGATTATGCAAAGAAGGTATATCTCCGTCGTAACCCAAAAGTAGCAGAAGCAATTCAACAGGCAGAAAGCGAATTGGATATAGAAGAATTGCGCAGTTTTGAGGAAAAAATGTATGGTGACATCTGGAACAAGGAAAGTTATCTGAACTGGATGTATGAAAACCTCATGGCAATCAAGTCGGTGATGAGCGATACGGCAAGTATTTATGTGCATTTGGATTGGCATATAGTCCATTATGTGAAAATACTGATGGATGAGGTTTTTGGGGAAGCTAATTTTAGGAATGACATAGCGTGGCATTATTCTGGCTGGAATAAGAAATTAAAAAATAGTTTTGAGAAACGGCATGACACCATTTTATATTATTGTGCCGATGAGGAAGGTGCAAATTTCAATTCTTTTTTTGAGCAGTGGGAATCAGAAGAAGAATATATAAAACGAAGAAAACAAAAACCTTTAACAGATGAAAAAGGGCGTCGTTATGTACTTTCAGATGCAGGAAACGGGAAACGAGTAAAAAGATACATTGATGATGCAATAAGAGAAGGCGTTGTTGTGGATGATGTTTGGGATATTGACAAACTCAATAATTCTGCAAAAGAAACTGTTGACTACGCCACCCAAAAACCCGAAGCCCTTCTTGAACGTATCATCAAAGCCAGTAGTAATGAAGGAATGGTGGTTGCCGATTTCTTTGGTGGTAGTGGTGTTACAGCTGCTGTTGCCAACAGATTGGGGCGTAAATTTATCCATACCGACATCAATATCAACAGCATTCAAACTACACGCGACCGTTTGTATGCGGCCAAATCGGAATTTGATGTGATGGAAATTAAAGACGGTGTGTCACTCTACCGCAATCCGGTGCAGACCATGGAACGACTGAAAAGCCTTATTCCCGGTTTGAGAAACGAAGATGCACTGGATAAGTTTTGGGAAGGAAGTATCATCGACACCAAATACGGAATGACTCCTGTCTACATTCCCAACCTCATGGATAGTAGTACCCGTATGTTGGACAAGCCCCTTATGAACCGCATCATCCGTGAAGCCATGCCCGACTTGCCCGACAACACAAATCGTGTCATCGTTTATTATATCGACATCGACAACCGAGAGGAGATAGAGCAGTTCATCAAAGAGCAGGGAAATCCGTTGATAGAAATAGAACTCCGCGACTTGAAGCAAGTGCTCGACAACGTTATAGCTGATGACTATGCCGAGTGGGAGCTGTCTGAAGAGCACAATGATTTGTTTGGTGGCTGGAAGGTTGAAATCAAACAATTCCAGAGCGACCGTGTACAACGAAAAATTGATGAGATAAACCAGAAGAACCAATTGCAAATGTTGCAGCAAAAGGCAAAAGGTAAGGAAAAGACATACAAGCCCATCCTTATCAGTGATGAAGGATTGGAAACCATAGAATGGCTTAGTCTGGATTGCACAACCGCCGTAAAGGATGCTTCATGGCATAGCGACAGCGAAATTAAAATTGACAAGATGGGATATGTCATCAAGAACGGAGTAAAAACCACCGAATATTGGGACACCTTCATACGTAGCAGAAACAAACCCTTACGCATGAAGATACGCAATATCTGTGGAGATGAGACAGTGTTTGTTTTATAGCAATCAATATGATAGTTGGATATATTAACATCATTAAGGCAAGTAGTTATGGATATTGATTTCAAACAGCAGAATGATCTGACAAAAAAATCAAAATATGATTTATTTGTCAAACAACTATATAACTTAATAAAAGACGAAAACGACATCATAAGCATCCTGGCCAATACATCTGCCGCATTGCACGATAGCTTTGGTTTCTTCTGGGTAGGTTTTTATCTGGTTAAAAACAGAGAACTCAGACTCGGTCCTTTTCAAGGAAACGTTGCTTGCACTCATATAAAATATGGAAATGGTGTATGTGGAACAGCTTGGGCAAGACAAGAGACGATAGTGGTGCCCGATGTGGAACAATTCGAAGGGCATATAGCGTGCAGCTCTCAGTCGCGCTCGGAGATTGTGGTACCTGTCTTTATTAATAATAATGTATATGGAGTCCTCGACATTGACAGTAAAGAGCCGGACTCATTTGACAATACAGACAAAAAATATCTGGAAGAAATCTCCAAAATTCTGACATCTTCTATAACAGAAATATTAAGAAAATGAACCAAAATGACACTATATGCGCCATAGCCACAGCACAGGGCGGCGCCATCGGGATAATACGTGTATCGGGCAATAAGGCTATCGACATAACATCTGATATATTCAAACCAATAAAGGGTCTGTCACTCACGGAACGAAAACCGTACACAGTGACATTCGGACATATCATGTCGGATACGGGCGAGATAATAGACGAGGTGCTGGTATCGGTATTCCGTGCTCCACACTCATACACGGGCGAAGACTCGGTTGAGATATCATGTCATGGTTCTCAATATATCTTGCAACAGATAATATTAAGGCTCATAGAGAAAGGATGCCGCGGCGCACAACCGGGAGAATATACCCAACGGGCATTTCTCAACGGGAAAATGGACCTCAGTCAGGCAGATGCTGTAGCCGACCTTATCGCGTCATCCTCGGCAGCATCCCATAGAGTGGCAATGAACCAGATGCGGGGCGGATTCAGCAAAGAGATATCTACACTGAGAGACAAACTGCTCAACCTCACATCATTACTGGAACTGGAGATAGACTTCAGCGACCATGAGGAATTGGAGTTTGCCAATCGAGACGAACTGATGGACATAACCAATCAGATAGAAACAGCGACAGGACGACTGGTGGCCTCGTTCAAAATAGGTAATGCCATAAAAAACGGAATCCCCGTGGCAATCATCGGCGAGACAAACGCAGGCAAATCAACATTGCTCAATACTCTTGTTGGTGAAGAACGAGCCATTGTCAGCAATATTCATGGTACGACTCGAGACGTAATCGAAGATACGGCCAATATCAATGACGTGATATTCAGATTTATGGACACGGCCGGAATAAGAGAAACAGACGATGTGATAGAAAACATCGGCATCGAACGCACGTTTAAAACCATCAAGCAGTCACAAATCATATTATGGCTAATAGACAGTACCAAAACTTATAATGCCGACGATGCTATGACCGAACAGATATTAAATGAAGCGTACGAAAAGGAAATCATCATCGTCTGCAACAAAACGGATATTTCATCGCCCGAAAACTTACAATCAACAGATGCTTTCATCAATGGCATAAAATCAAAATATGCCGTAAGCCTGTACTCGATACATATCTCAGCCAAAAACAATCTCAATATCGACAAACTGAAACAGCTGATGATCACCGCGGCCAATATCCCGGCAATCAGCCACAACGACATCATCATCACCAACATCCGCCATTACGAAGCTCTCTCCTCTGCCCTAAATTCCATCCGACGCGTCAAAGAAGGACTCAAAACCGCCCTACCCTCCGACCTCATCAGCCAAGATCTCCGCGAATGCATCCACCACCTGTCGGATATCACAGGCGAAATAAACACAGACATTACATTGGAGAACATCTTTAAAAATTTTTGCATCGGAAAATGATACAAAGAAAAGAAAAGCATAAAAAGAGAAAATATAAATCCGTAAAATGCGATAAATCAATGATTTTATGAGAATTTGTATTTTCTCTTTTTCTCCATACTTTCTGCCTGTTTTCATATTTTTTTCGTATTTTTGTCCCCAGATTGTCCCCCGAAAGGGATGCGAGGGACAAAAATCTGTCCCCCGAAGACAATGAATCACATCTCTCATTAAAATAGGAACAGGCTATGACTAAGAAAACAACAATCCAGAAAGAGCCCGTAAAATTACGGGAAAAGAAGTTGGCAAACGGTAACGTGAGCTTGTATCTCGACATCTACAGAAATGGTAAACGTCAGAAAGAGTATTTGAAACTTTATCTGATCGATGCCACTACTCCACTGGAGCGTGAGCAGAACAGACAGACATTGGCAACCGCTCAGGCTATAAAATCCAAACGCCTCATTGAAATGCAGAACGGAGAGTATTCTTTCACTCGCCAATTCAAAGAAGATACTCCTTTTTTGGAATACTATCGGAAGATGGTTGAAGAAAGACACAAGAATCCGGAATCTGACGGAAACTGGGGTAACTGGAGAAGCTGCTTGCGTTATCTCGAAATCTATTGTGATGATAAAACCACATTCAAAGATATTACTCCGGAGTTTATAAACGGCTTCAAGGATTTTTTGAACAATGTGGAAAAAGACACTCACAAGCGTACCGGTCCACGTAGGGAAAGGGATGTGTTTCAAGGCTTGTCCCAAAACTCAAAAGTCTCTTATTTCAATAAGCTCCGCGCCTGTATCAACCAGGCTTACGATGAAAGAATCATACCTGTAAATCCTTTGCGTGGAATCGAGGGATTCAAAGCCGCAGAAGTAAAGCGTGACTATCTGACCTTGGAAGAGGTAAAACAGTTGGCTGCTACTCCTTGCCGCTACCCTATTCTAAAAAGAGCTTTCCTCTTTTCGTGCCTGACCGGACTTCGCAAAAGCGATATTCAGAAACTCACATGGAGCGAGGTTCAAAAATTTGGAGATTACACGAGAATCGTCTTCAAACAAAAGAAGACTGGCGGACAAGAGTATCTTGACATTTCCTCACAGGCAGAAAAATACCTCGGTGAAAGAGGCAACCCGGAAGATCCCGTCTTTACAGGATTTACATACGGAGCTTGGACTTCATTGGAATTACAGCGTTGGAGCATGGCGGCCAATATCAATAAGAATCTGACCTTCCACTGCGGGAGACATACCTTCGCTGTGCTTATGCTTGACTTGGGAGCGGACATCTACACTGTATCAAAACTATTAGGGCATAAAGAACTGGCGACCACACAAATTTATGCAAAGGTGCTTGACAAAAACAAGCAGAATGCCGTATCATTGATTCCTGACATTGATTAAATCCCGTGTTTATGACAAGGCAAGAAACCGTTATAAAGATAACGAAGATTACCCGAATCGTCGGTGAAATGAAAAGCCAATTGGATCTGGATGATGAAATCGAATTTGAAGCACTTGACTCTTCGTGGATGAATATCGGGAAATGGGCGAAAGAGATTTGTCTATATATGGAACAAGCTCCCTCTCCTCTTTTGGCAAATCTTATAACAAATAACGAATTTACCGTTCCTGTCGTAAACTATGTACAAAGTCATAGGCAGGAAATTGATTCTGCATACGTCAAGGTAATTGACTGTTATGCGAACAATATGCAAGCGTTGCTGTCACTTTGCGAAAGGCAAGAAGAAGAGGTGAAAGGCGAATATAAAGATTTGATTGAGCCTTTAGCCAATGAACAGGTGGCTACATTATTACAAAGAGCCATACGCGCAGGTCTTTTGGATGAACACTATCAGCCGATGCCGCAAACGAAGCCGCTGCAACTGAAAGTGATAGCCTATGCTGTATCTACCATCTGCAAACTTCCCAGCACCTACATCCTTTTTGAAAAGCAATGGAAAAGGGAAAATGGAAAGCGATTCAGCACTTGGCGTGTTCCGAGATACAATACGGGACTTTACGAAACGACCAAAGCCCTCTACCCGGAAGTTGACTTTACTGAATTTGAGCCAACGCATCAGACAGAGACATTCTACACACCACAGAGTGAAAAAGATATAGCAGTGCTGTATCGAGATTTAGTGAAATACGGATACATCGCACCTGACACTGGCTTGAAAACATTTGTCGGCATTTTCAATAAAAGGACATTCAGCAAGTCGGTAGAATGGATTAAAACGCAACGGCAGTTGTCCTTTTTCGTATATCAGGCATTTTACAAATTCAACAAGAAGGATTTGTGGGTAAAAGGAGAATGTTGTTTCAGCATAAACGGACACACTCCGCACAAAGCTTGTTTTGTATCAGGTTACAGTTGGATTAAGCGAGCCGGATGGTTGGATAGGTATGATGTTAGATTAAAGGCTATCTGTGATAAGTTCAACCACATTGAAAATACGTTCAATGAAGAAACTTCTGATGAACGGCTTATTCATACGAGCAAAGTTGTATTTTACAGTCCGAATAGCGAAGATGAGATACATTCCATGTTCTCCGCCCTACTTGACGGTGGATATATCTCCTCCGACACCACATTTGCCGCATTCAAAGGTATTTTCGATGAAACGGTATTTGAACATCCTATAGTATGGATGAAAACACAGACTTCACTTATGTACTTTGTACATTTGGCCTTTAAGCAACACAATCCCTATGATGTATGGGTAAAGTGCGTAAACTGTTTCCGCTTGCAACGTGATAAAGTACCTAACAGAGAAAGTATGGATAGTAATTTTCGTTTTATAGTCAAAAAAGGATTGATTGACACATACGATATTCAACTAAAAACCATTGCAGATAACTATCTTAGCACTCAAAACAAAAACGCCATCAACGCAAAGGTGGCAAACAACAATACTTAAAATAATGTTTTATGTCAAAGAAATTATCTTTGCACCTCTCTCTTTTTGAAAAGAGCGATGCGAGGTTTCCAATGGACTCCTGCGCAGACCGGTAAAGAAGGGCTATTCCGGTTGGTTGAGCAAGCCCAAAGGTCTTACAAAGACGAAGTCACCACACGGCAAAAAAGTTACAGGCGATACGTGCTTGACTTTACCCATTCACATCGGTTTCACGATGCGAATGATGCCTGGAGCAAGAATGAACATCTAAAGAATTACCACACGGTAATAGAGCTTCTGAGAAAGCATGAAATTTTGATTCGCAAACATTTCGACCATGACCTATTGGACGAAAATGGGATCATAAAACTTCTGAACGAATTTTACGCCATTGACCTGTCGGAATCCGCTACCGAGTCCGACAACAGCAGTCCGGGGAATCCTATTCAGACCAATCAGAATACCAACATCAAACCTTTACTTGACAGACATACTCTGGACCTCATTGTGCAGCTTGCCAATGAGGTCTGTTTGTTTAAGGAAGTTTTGGATGCAGACAATGTTGCCATTTGTTATGCGGCAGACACATTGCAGACTGTGACTTCAAGAAACAACAGCAAATTGGTTTTATTGTTGGACAAACTGGCTTCACACGATGTGATAACCTATAACTGGCAATCGGTAATTGCCCAAAAACATCTTGTCATCAGTTCTTCAGGGAAGAAATTACTGACCCAACACGATATGTCATCAACCCTCAATCGGATAAAAGACACCACTCCCAACGCCATAGATAAGCAGTTTTTGGCAATCATAGACAAGTATATCACTCTAATCAAAAACAGAGAAGTATAACAAAGGAATAACAAATTGTTGAGAGTTGTATTGAGAATTGTGTTGATACTCAATAATCTCAACATAATCAAGCGAATATACTCATCTACCTTTGCCCTCCGTAATCGATTACTCACGGAGGGCATACCTCCCATTGTCAAATTTAACAGCATCAATCAATGAGACATCGAAGAACGACGGTAGTGTTTCACTGAGTGTGTCTGAGGCGAGTTCACTCAAGCCTGTAGACCTCA
>CAJKQX010000030.1 GCA_905202125.1 uncultured Prevotella sp. | reverse complement strand
CAACAAATATAATCTCCAAAACAGCCATGAACTCTAATGACCGATTTGGGATAAATAATCGGGCGATGACCTTGCCGGTCATCGCCCGAAAGGGTTTATTCCTCAGTGCGATCATCCACGTTGTCGCCCTGTGTGGGAGCCAGATCTTTTTCAAAATCAGTGATTCCGTAGGCCACGAGGATATTGTACCACTGTATGAGTTTTTTGATATCGCTGTCGTGCACACGGTCGCGGTCGTACGAAGGGAGCACCTCTGCGAAATAGTCACGCAGTTCGGCAGCCGAGCATTTCTTATAGTTGAGCGAACATTTCTGCGACTGCTCTTTTTCGCCAAGATTCTTGAGTACCTGCCACAGGGGCACATCCTCTGCATCGGTATACATGGCGATGTCGCCGAGACTTGTCACACGGTCAGATGCAAAAGCCGGCATGCGGCGATGCTGGTCATCGAGCGATTCTACGATAAGATTCATTTTTCCGCGTGACACGAGTCTGTAAAGTCCGGGTTTGCCGGATATTGAAAGAATTGTTTCCATTGTGTTTGTTGTCAATTATATATTTTGTTTAAAATGTTGTCTATCTGATTGTCGAGCGATTGCATGCCGTCGTTCTCGATTACATAATCGCTCAGTCCGGCCACTTCGTCCTGTGGCATCTGTCGTTGTATCCATGCCTGGGCCTGAGAACGTGTAAGGCCGTCGCGCACCATAATGCGATCGAGGCGCACCTCTATTGGAGCGGTCACACAGACCACACGGTCCGGGGATATACGCCGATGAAAGCCACTGTCGAAGAGTATGGCCGTCTCTATCCAGTCCTTGCCCGAGGCCATGAAATCGCGGGCCACGACGGGATGTACCACATTGTTCAAGGCTTCGGCATTGCGATGGTCGGCAAGGAGGAAACGCGCTATCACTTTCTTCTGAAGCACATCGTCCACATACGCGTCGGGACCAATAAGTTCGGTCAATGCGCGGCGCAGATCATCCGACAAGCGCATCAACCGCTTGGCAGCGGCATCACAGTCATACACCTCGATTCCGCGCTTTTCGAGCAGACGGCACACATAAGACTTGCCGCTCCCTATTCCCCCTGTGATGGCTATTTTCATATTAACGGCCGGTTTGGTCTTTTTTACATTATTATATATAAGGCGCGTCACTGCTGTTCGATGAGGAAATCGACCTGCTGTATGGCGAGCCGTGCGCTGCGCACATCGTTGGGATTGTTGCGCAGATAGATATTGCACTTGCCGTTGGTGTTATTCACCGCCTCGTTGTAGTCGGCCACGACAGTGAACCGTTCGGCTCCGATGGTTCGGAAGAGGCTTGCTCCGACGATGAAACGCACCTCGACATGCGACGGGAACAGGCGCAATGCCTTGCCCTCAGGCACATTCACGGTCTGAATCGGGATATCGAGGATCTCCTCGGTGAGGATGTCGGGATAAAGTCCTATGCGCACTTTGGCGGGCACACACTTGACTCCGCGCACCTTCTCGAGCTCCACCTCGCGTATGACGGTATCCTCGAAATTGACAATATGGATGGGCGCGATCTTCACGTACTTGATGCTGTCGAGTATGTTTTTCCCGGCATACACGGTGACCATCTCGGGCCAGAACTTGGTATGGGCCAGATAATACGACTTGGCGGGCACCACCGTACCGTTCATACGCACGGGCACTGTCTTTGAGAGACCATAGTTGAAATAGAAATCCATCTTGTCGGGATTGATGCTTTGTATCTTGGACGAGCTCATGAGGCGCTGATACAACTGTCTCTGGATGTCAATCAGCGGCACCACGCCGTATCCCGTGTTCTTGTTGGCATACGCATCAAATGGTATTTTCACTGCCGGCAACTGTTCGCCGTACAGATATGTGGCCAGCGTGTAGCCCTTGTCGCGCACCGTCACGCGCAGAGCGCTGTCAACATCGGTGGTTATCACCACGTTTTCGGGCACACCGGTGAGCTGTACGGGGACTGTGATTTCCTGCTCAAAGGTCTCGTTGAGAGTCATCATGAGCCAGAAGATGCTGCTCAAGGCGAGGAAAAACAAAAAAATGAAGAATTCCTTGCTCGGTCTACGAAACAAGGAATTCCTCATCTTTCTCACTATTTTCGCTATATAGTCTTGCATCTTGGACATTATCCTATCATCTGTGTGATGACGATATCATCAAGCGCCGGGCATCTGTGCCGATGCGTCTGCAAATACGTAATTCTTATCAACGGTAATCACTACGCCACGAGCCACCTCCACATCGACGGTGTTGGCTGCGAGATCCACATGTTTCACAGTGCCGTAGATACCACCGTTGGTGATGATTTTAGCACCTTCCTGCAGTGAGTTCTGAAACTTACGTATCTCTTTCTGTTTCTTCTGCTGAGGGCGGATCATGAAGAGCCACATTATCGCAAACACGGCCACCATCATCAGAAGCATTCCCATGCCGCCTCCATTGGCGTTGGCCTGGGCTGCCAAAAACATTGTATTCATATTCATTTATTGTTTTGATTGTTATTATCCATATTATTTTCGAGGGTCCGGGGAGACGGTTCAACGGTCGGCCTCGTCCTCTTTCGATGCCTCATTGTCGTTCTCCTGCTTTGTCTTGCGGGAGCGGGGCTCGTCCATCGATTTGAACATCTTGCCGTTGTCTATGAGATATCTCGCAATGGTGTCGAGCATTCCATTGATGTATCCGCCACTGCGTGGTGTGGAATAGAGCTTGGCCAGATTGACATACTCGTTTATCGTCACGCTCACGGGGATATTGGGGAATGTCAGCATCTCGGCAATGGCTATCTGCATGATGACCACATCCATGTAGGCCAGACGCGAAAAGTCCCAGTTGCGCGATGTATCGCTCATATAGCGCTGATACATCTCGGCATTGAAGATGGTGGCGCGGAACAGCTTGCGGGCGAATATCTTGTCCTCCTCATCCTTGTATTCGGGCAGCAACTCTTGTTTGGAGCGGTTGCGATATTCAAAACGCTTGATGGTCTTCAGCACGAAAGTATCCACTATCTCCTTGTCGTCGTTCCAATAGAGGCTTTTCTCTTCCAGGAGCGAATCGAGGTCGCTGTTGTCCTGAACAAACATCTTGTAGAGCTTGCGCCACAACTCGCGGTCGGCTTCATACGAATCGTCGGCCGATGCCATGTAGTCAAGATACACCTGACTCTGCTCAATCTGATTGCAGATACGTCTTACATACTCGATGTGATCATCCCATGTCAGTTTCTGGGTCTCGATAAAATCGTTGAGCATCTTGTTCTCCTCGAGCTGCAAAGCGAATTTATTATCGGCAAATTTGGATGAAGGCAACTCTCTGCCCTCACGCTGCGCACTGCGCGACATCACCTCTACGCGAAGACGCTCTTCACGTGTAATTGCCACAATCAGTTCCAGCAGATAGTTGTATAAATCATAGGCCTTTGACAAACTGAACATCAGCTCTTTCTCAGCATTATCCATGTTTTTGTTTCCATTCTGATAGTATGAATAGGTTAACTGGACTATCTTAATTCTTATTAACTCACGATTAATCATTGATACCAACTGTATTTGAATAAATTCTTTGCAAAAATATACAAAAATACGATACGAGCCAAGAAAAAGGGAAATGTTTCTGATTTTTTTTGATATGCTTGTGCATTCCAAAGAAAAACCGTACCTTTGCAGCGCTTTTTTTAGTACATCTTACAGATACATTCTCGTGTGATGGCGAATTAAGGCGTGACAGATTTATAAAAAACTTAATTTAGAGTAACACAAAATCATTATGAAAGAAATCAATGTAACAGGTCAGAAGCGCGAAACCGTTGGAAAGAAAGCTTCTAAAGAAATGAGAAAAGAGGGTCTCGTACCTTGCAACCTCTATGGTGAGAAAATGCAGGATGGCAAACCCGTAGCTATGTCTTTCGCAGTTGCCATGAGCGAGTTGCGCAAGATTGTCTACACTCCGCACATCTACATGATCAAACTGATCATAGACGGCGAGGCTCACACAGCCATCATCAAAGAGATGCAGTTCCATCCCGTAACAGACGCGCTGCTGCACATAGACTTCTATGAGGTGAACGAGGACAAACCCATCGTTATCGGCATCCCTGTCAAACTCACAGGTCTGGCTCAAGGTGTACGCGATGGTGGTCGTATGAACCTCTCTATCCGCAAGATCAATGTCAAAGCTCCTTACACTATCATCCCCGAGCATCTCGATATCGACGTAACAAACCTCAAGATCGGTAAGAGCATCAAGGTGGGTGACCTCAATTTCGAAGGTCTGGAGCTCATCACAAACAAAGAGGTCATCGTATGCTCAGTCAAGATGACTCGTGCCGCTATGTCGGCTGCCGCTTCTGCAACTGAAGCATAATATTGATAATTTGTCATCAACGCACCGTGCGACAACATCACGATTGCCCGCCACGGTGCTCACTACACCGAATTATTTGAATGGACAAATACTTGATTGTTGGCTTGGGCAACCCCGGTAACGAGTATCAAGGGACCCGCCACAACACAGGATTCATGGTATTGGACGCTTTTGCTAAGGCGTCCAATATTATTTTTGAGGACAAACGTTACGGCTTTGTCGCCGAGACATCGTTGAAAGGACGCAAGGTGTTCCTTCTCAAGCCCACTACATTCATGAACCTCAGCGGCAACGCCGTGAGATATTGGCTGAACAAGGAGAATATCGACCAGTCGCGCCTGCTCGTCATCAGCGACGACCTGTCTCTGCCGCTCGGAGCGTTCAGACTGAAAGGTAATGGCAGCAACGGAGGCCACAACGGACTCGGACATATACAACAACTCATTGGTCAACAGTATGCCCGTCTGCGCATGGGAATAGGCAACGACTACCCCAAAGGGGCTCAGGTGGACTGGGTCTTGGGCCGATACACTGACGAGAACATGACCGTGCTACAACCGAGCATCGACCTCGCAGTCGACATTATCAAGAGTTTTGTGCTCTCGGGCATCGATTGCACGATGAATGCTTACAACAAATTGGGAAAGAAATAATGGCAAACGAGGCAAGAATAGACAAATGGCTGTGGGCCGCAAGGATATTCAAGACACGGTCGATAGCGGCGGACGCATGTAAGAACGGACGTGTGACGATGAACAACACCAACGTCAAACCGAGCCACATGGTGAAGGTGGGCGAGGTGGTCAACGTCAAGAAACCGCCCATCACATATTCTTTCAAGATACTCAAGACCATAGAACAGCGCGTCGGAGCCAAACTTATTCCGGAGATATACGAGAACGTCACGGATGCCAAACAGTACGAACTGCTCGAAATGAGCCGTATCAGTGGATTCGTGGACCGCGCCCGTGGCACCGGCCGACCAACCAAAAAGGAGCGCCGCGCACTCGATGCCTTCGCCGCACCGGCCATGTTCGGATTTGATTTTGACGATGATTTCGATGATGACGAAGATTAAACCACCTTATCACAAACACTCAATATGAAAAAGATTGCGATATTCGTTTCCGGCAACGGAAGCAATTGCGAAAACATAATCAACCACTTCGCCGGCTCCGACTCAATCACCACAGCGCTCGTTCTGTCCAATCGCGAGGACGCCTTCGCACTGCAACGCGCGGCAAGACACGGCGTTCCGACGGTCGTAATGAAAAAGGCTGATTTCAACGACGAGGCCAAGCTCACCGCCGTTCTGAAACAATATGACATCGATTTCATCGTTCTGGCCGGATTTCTGTTGATGATTCCCGAGTTTCTTGTGCGTCAATACCACCACCGGATGATAAATATCCATCCGTCGCTGCTACCCAAATACGGTGGCAAAGGGATGTATGGTCATCACGTACACGAAGCGGTGAAGGCTGCGGGAGACTCCGAGACGGGCATCTCCATCCATTGGGTGAGCCCCGTATGCGACGAAGGCGAAATAATAAGCCAGTTCTCCACACCCATTGAACCTTCCGACTCGGCCGACGATATCGCCTCAAAGGTACACGCGCTGGAGATGAAACATTTCCCGGAAACCATCGAGCGAATCATCAATCACTCTTAGATCTCCGCGCCGAAGAGCCCTTATCGCCCTGCCGCGAACGCTTGCCGCCATACATATTGAGCTTGTATTGCACACTGAGCATGACGTAACTGTTGATGGCGTTGTACTCGGTGTCGCTCCTGCGGGTGGCGTTTATGGAGCGCGAGAAGTTGCTTTGCTGTCTCAATAAATCATACATCTGCAACATGACAACGAGCTTTTTTCTTTTCAAAAAAGCCTGTGAGAGTTGCATATTACATATCATCTCATTCGTATTCAACGTCCTGTCGCTGTATCCGCGGCGACAATGCTCGTGCCAGTCGGCCGATAGCGACATGCCCCAGGGCATCGTCAGGTCTACGTTCAGACCGTAGGCGAATCGCCATGTGTCCATATTGTTGCGCTCCTGAAGCATGTTGCGCGTCCTGTTGTAATTGACCGAACCGTCCACTTCCACCTTCAACCACTTATTGCGGTAACTGCCCGAGATATTCTCGGAGATGTTGTGCGAGTGTGTCACATTCTTTTGCGACGAGGCATTACGCTCCAACGCCACATAGCTCACATAGTGGTTGTAAGCCCATCGGCTGTTGGAGTGGACGCGCCACGTGCCCGTCGAGTCGATCGCTGTGTTTATGCCGAAGGCCGCATTGGTGCTCCAGTTGCCGTTGATATTCATCGGTTGAGTGGTGCGGCCGCCCGTATCGTCATCATAAGTCACCATATTCTCGATGCTGTTGCTTGTCCTCCGATACTCCAGCGAGGCCGTGATCGTGCGCTGCCAACGGCTCACCGACAGTTTGTAATCGGCCCGTAGATTGCTCGTGAACGACGGTTTCAACCCCGGATTACCTTTGGTTATGTTCAGCGGATTGCTGTCATCGGTGATGTCAAGCATTCTCAATATGTCGGGCTGTTGGGTCGATCCGCGATAGTTGATGCTCAGGTCGCTCTGCTTCGAGAACCTGTAACGGAAATTCAATGTGGGCGATATGTTCATAACATTGCGCACCGTGTCTACAAACACTCCGCGATAATCCTGCTTCAGATACGACCGTTGCGGGCGCATCATCAGGCCCACATTGAAGTTGTAACGATTGTTGACGACCCTCAGCTGGAGGTCGATGTCGTGATTGTAATTATCGTGTTCGGCATATCGGCTGAGCTCTTCGTCATGGTAGTAGTCCAACGGATGGTCGAGCAGACCGAAAAAACCGTCCCAGTCTCTGTATCGTTCCAGCAGTCCGTCAAGCGATTCATAGTCCAGACGATCGAAATCGTAAGTCTGCCTGTCGCTCACACTGTGGTCATGCCGGTACTTGTATTGCAACTGCAAGAAAACATTCCGCAGCAGCGGTTCGGTGTATGTGAATTGCAGCTCGTAACTGTTGTTGTGCGCCGGAGTGAGATTATATCGGTTGGTCTGATACGTCGAGTCGTTACCGAAGATATCGTTTACGAGATACAGACGCACGTTGGAGGCAGACAGATTACGGTTGTCATTATGCCCATAGTTGAAGTTCGCGCCCACAGCCACGTTGCGTCCCTTAGCGTTAAGACGTCGGTGAACGAGGAGCGAGGCACCCGCCGACCACCTCTTGCCATACCCGATCGACTTGTTTGTACGGCTGTTGACCATCAGTTCGTTCTCGTCCAGCGTAGCCATACCGTCGGTCGAGAGCGGGTCGTCCACACATTCGTATGGGTCGGCCTTGTAGGATGCCGACACGCCTATGCGCCGGCTATCGTTAAAGGAATAAGATGCCGAGGGTCGGAATGTTATGGTGGTGAGCGTGTCGGGAGTCCATTTGATGTGGAAATTGGCGTTCCATCCGTCGTTGCGCGCGTAGTTTTGCGACAGACTGTTGGAGAAGGCGCGGTTCTTGTTGACAAAATTCTCCACGGCATTCTTCGTCCGGCTGTCGTTGTCGGTATGTCTCCATGATATGCCACCGTCCGCCTTGAGCAGGTCGCGACGGTCGTAGTTGAAACTGAAAGCGCCCGACTTGGACGACATCAGTCCGTTTCTCCCACCACCGCGTCGGCCCCGTGAGCCGAATCCCATGTCGTTGGTGTTGTTGGCATTGGCCGTGACGGTGTATCTCATGTTGCCATGCAGCCGTGCGCCCATCAACCGGCTGCCATACCGTCCATACGAGCCCAGTCCTCCATTGGCATTAAGATTAAAGCCCTTTTTCATGTGTTTCTTCACCGTGAAGTCCAATACGGTCTGTTCGTTGCCGTCGTCTATGCCCGTGAGTTTGGCCATATCGCTCTTCTCGTCATACGATTTCACCTTGTCCACCATGTCTGCCGGCATATCCTTCATCATCGTGCGCAGGTCGCCGCCGGCAAACTCGCGCCCGTCCATGAGCACCTTCGTCACACGTTTGCCATTGATCTTCACGCCGCCGTCATCGTCCACCTCAGCCCCGGGAAGCCTCTCGACGAGTTGCTCTATGGCCGCCCCTTCGGGCGCACGTACCGCATCGGCATTATATACTATGGTGTCGTCCACCACCTTCATCTCCGTCTGATTGGCCGTGACCACCGTCTCACCGATGAGCACCACGTCCTGTTCCATAGGGATATCGATGCTTACATTTCTTTTTCCGGTCACATGTATGTTGCGCAATGCCGTCTTATATCCAAGACTTGACACCCTCAAGATGTATTGTCCCGCCGAGTCGGCCACTATCGTGAACCTGCCTCGGCCGTCTGCCGGCACTCCTTTCAGCATCACACTGTCGCCCGAGAGCAGTTGCACGGTAGCCATAGGCAGAGGCTCTTCCGATTCATGATCGGTCACGAGCCCCGCCACTTTGAAGTGTTGTCCGTACGCTGTCTGCGCGATAAAGGACAATAGCGCGAAAAGAAATATATTAAGCTTCATCAGGTTGTATCATCCTATGGATAAGGTCACGACATAAAAATGCTCCCCACAGCCACCGTCATCGTGCCGTCGGGAGTATCTGTCATCACATCATGGGCATTGCAGGCATCACGCCCATGGGACGTCCGCCGCGAGGTCTGTTGCCGCCGCGTCCGCCGCGTTCATGTCCCGGGCCCGGTCCGTGCATCTCGCCTCGCGACTGCTTGCCGCCGAAGATGTTCAGTCGGTAGACAGCCGTGAGCATGACGTAACTGTTGATCGAGTTGTACTGGGTGTCGCTGCGCTGCATGGAGGAGATGCTGCGACTGAAGTTGCTCTGATTGTCGAGTATGTCGTAGAATTGCAACATGACTGACAGCGGTTTGCCGCGTAGGAAGCTCTGAGATATCTGCGCGTTCCACACCAGTTCATTGGTGTTCATCGACTTGTCGTTGTATCCGCGACGGCTGTTCTGGTGCATATCGGTGGAGATGCGTGTGCCCCAGGGCAGATCGATATTGATCGTGCCTCCGTACGAGAATCGCCACGTATCGAGATTGCTCTGTTTCTGGAGCTGGTTGCGTGTGCGGTCGTAGGTGAACGATCCGTCCAGCTCCACCTCGAGCCAATCGTTGCGATAGGTAGCGGCCAGACGCTCGCCCCACGAGGTGGAGTGTGTTACATTCTTTTGCGAATCGGCGTTACGGTCGAGACTCACAAAGCCCACCATGTTGCGATAGCTCAGGTCTGTCGATGTGCTCACAAACCAGTAGCCGGTCGTGTCGATGGCCAGACTGTAATCGAATGATCCGTCGATATTCCAGTTGCCGTTGATATTCTCCGGACGTGTGAGGCGTCCGCCGGTAGTCTCGTTGTAGGTCACCTTATGACTGATACTGTTGCGCGTGGTGTTGAAATTGACGTATGTGGAGAGCGTCTGCATGTGGTTCTGGATGAACGTGTTGTAGAATGCTCTGAAATTGTTGGTGAACGACGGTTTCAGTCCCGGGTTACCGGTCGATATGTTCAGCGGGTCGCTGTCGTCGTAGATATCGATGAGGTCCGACATTCCGGGCTGCGAGGTGGATCCTCTGTAATCCAGACGCAGATTGCTCTGCTTGTTGAAACGATAACGGAAATTGAGTGTCGGAGTGAAATTGATGACCGAGCGCGTGGTGTCGGTATACACGCCCATGCGGTTTTGCTCGAAATCAGACGTCTGCGGCTGCAGCATCACACCCACATTGAAATTGTATTTATCGCGTATCAGGCGGAACATCAGTTCGATATTGTGAGTATAATTTTTGTATTGCGAATAGGTGCTGAGCTTCTGGTCGTAGTAGTCCTCATAGGGATTGTCGAGGCGAGACAGATAGCTGCCCCAGTTGCGGTAGGTGGGTCGCAGTCCGGCGAAGAAATCCTCGCCCAGGTTACTGAAGTCGTATGTGCGCTGGTCGCTCTTGCTGTAACTGTAATTGAAACGATAATTCAGTTGCAGGAAAGCCCCTTTCCACAGCGGTTCGCTATAAGTGGCCTGCGCCGTATAGTTGTAGTTGCGCGTAGGTGTCACGCGGTAGCGGTTGGTCTGATAGGTTGAGTCCTGCCCCATCGAGTTGAGCACCTGATACAGATGCACGTTGTTGGTAGAGAGATTGTTGCTTTCGCCCTCACTGTAATTGCCATCGACGCGCAAGGTGACGTTGCGTCCCTTGTTGCCCAGACGGCGGTTGTACTGGAGCATGCCGCCGAAGCGTTTCGACTCATTGTAGTTTATCGAGTTGGATGTATTGCTGTTGACCATCACGTCTTTGGCGTCGAGCTCATCGATGGCTTCCGCCGACAGCGGGTCGGTCACGTAGAGATAGGGGTCCTCCTTGTAGGAAGCCGAGCGGTTGATGGAGCGTGAGTCACTGGTCGAGTAGCTCAGCGACGGGCGGAACATGATATTGGTCATGGTGTCGGGTTTCCACTCAAGTCGCATCTGAGCGTTCCAACTGTCGCTGCGCGAATAGCTTTGGTTGATGCTGTTGGAGAACGATGCTGCCGTGCTGACAAAGTTCTCTGACGAGCGTTTGGTCCATGAGTCGCTGTTGGAGTGGTTCCATCTGACGCTACCGTCAAGCGTCAGTTTGTCGCCGGTATTATAGTTGAAGTTCACGCCGAGCATCTTGGACGAGTTGAGCCCGTTGCGTCCGCGTCCGAAATTGCCGCGTCCGCCACCGCCGGGGAATCCCATATCGTTGGTGTTGTTGGCATTGCCAAAGGCCATTGTTCTGAAATCCGAATTGAAATATGCGCCCATCGCTCTGGCCGTATATCTGTCGTGAGTGCCATATCCGGCCTGCACGTTGCTGAAGACACCCTTGTTCATGCCGCGCTTCAGTCCGAAATCGAGCACCGTGGTCTCGTTACCGTCATCGATGCCGGTCACTCTCGAGAGGTCGCTCTTCTCGTCGTAGGCCTTCACCTTCTCCACTATTGATGTGGGAAGGTTCTTCATGGCGGTCTTGGTGTCGCCTGTCATGAATTCCTTGCCGTCCACCTTGATCTTCTTCACCTCTCGTCCGTTGATGGTTATCTTGCCGTCGTCGTCCACCTTAGCGCCAGGCAACCGCTTGACCAGTTCCTCTATCACCGAACCCTCGGGAGTGCGATAGGCGGCGGCGTTGTATTGCAGCGTGTCGTCCTTGACCACCACCTTGAGGGCCTGTCCCTTCACGGTGGTCTCCTTGAGCATGGTCACGTCCGACGTCATCTCTATCGATCCGAGAGCGAGGTCGGCGCCATTCTTCACCTCTATATTTTTAAATAAGGTGGTGTAGCCCACGCTCGACATCTTGAGAATGAATTTGCCGTTGGCCGGGGCCGTCATTGTGAACACACCGTCGTCTTTGGATGTGGTGCCCAGCACGTATGTACTGTCAGCCTTGAGCAGTTGAACGGTAGCCATCGCCATTGGCTCGCGTGTGTCGCGGTCGGACAGTAGTCCGGTGATTTTGCGTTGTTGTGCAGAGGTTGCCACACATATCAGCATGAGCAACATAACCATCAATGGTTTTTTCATTATATATGTCTGATTTGGTGATTGAAATTATTTTTTACGTACTTTTGACGATTGTCGGCGGGTTAGGTTTAATCCGAGACGAAAAAAATATGAATTCGTATGGATGTGACGGATATGATGATGGGGCCAATGAATATTTTATTTTGTATGGATTGACTGCGTATTTTGGTATGGATTCCTTGCGGACGCAACAGGTTGTGGACCTACATCCGAAGACATTATTTTCGTCCGAAAATGCATAAATATGCAAACTGAAAAGTAAAAGATTTTGACAAAACGAAATCGCGAAATAGAAAGATGCGGGCCGAAAAACACATGTTATCACCCCACCGTAACACATCAAAATTCCAAAAGGGGCCCTTCGGGCATGCGAAAGGAACCCTTTCAGGATGCAAAAGGGCCCCTTTCGGACCCCAAGTCGGGCACTTTTGGAAGTCGATTTTGGCCCGTTTTTGACGAAAATACGAGAAATTTGCGTTAAAATATGTTTATTTTCAAACCGCTAAATGAGCTATTTGTTTGATTATCAACAAATTGAACAAACCCTCTCAAAACTCGCGTATTTGCAAGAAAAAAATCCTTCGGTACAAACAATCGATACTCTCAGAGAGTTTGAAAGAAAATTCATGTATAAATATGCAGACAAAAATGTATAATTATGCAGATTGTCCGTGACGGAGGTCAATTATTTTAGGTTAATCCGGACAAATACATGACAAACCTGATAAAAGTGCGACAAGTGCGCTTTTTTTTGGCTTTCTCAAGCATCGGAGATATCGTTTTTTTATTAAATTTGCATCAGATAAGCCGCACAACTGCAACTGAGCGATATCGTCAGTGTCTATCGGGAAAGCAACGGCATGTACAAACAAATACCAAAAAACTATGAAACAGAGAATAATCTTTTCCAGGAACATCGAAAAGGACCTGGCCATCGCCCTGTCCGAATGCGAGCACGACAAACTGTTCGTACTGACTGATGCCACCACTCTGAACACTTGCTGGCCCAAGATTGCACGTTTCCGCTCTCTGACAGACATACACATGATAACCATTCCCGCGGGCGACACTCACAAAGACCTGGCCTCGGCCACCATCGTATGGGACACTCTGCGCGACGGCGGTGCCACACGCCACTCATGCCTCATCAATCTGGGCGGAGGCATGGTGACCGACCTCGGAGGATTCGCAGCATCCACCTTCAAGCGCGGCATCAACTTCATCAACATCCCCACCACCCTACTATCTATGGTGGACGCGTCGGTGGGAGGCAAGACGGGCGTCAACTACGGCGGACTGAAAAACGAGATCGGCGTGTTCAACGACAGCCGCTGCGTCATTATCAACACGGGATTTCTCGACTCGCTCGACGCGGAGAATATACGATCGGGCTATGCCGAGATGCTCAAACACGGACTCCTCAGCGACGATAAGACATGGAGCGAACTGCTGTCGTTCGACCTCGACCGACCGGACCTGGTGCAATTGCACGACATGATAGAGCGCTCGGTGAAGGTGAAGGCTGATGTGGTGGACGCCGACCCGCTGGAGCAAGGCCTTCGCAAGAGCCTCAACTTAGGTCATACGGCCGGACATGCCTTCGAGTCGATGGCCATGGGCAAAGACCGACCCGTGCTCCACGGCTACGCTGTGGCGTGGGGTCTGATTGTCGAACTGTATCTGAGTTGCACACGCGAGCATTTCCCCACGGACAAGATGCGACAGACGGTGCAATTCATACGTACATACTACGGACTGCCCTCCGTCACGTGCAAAGACTACGACCGGCTGTTCGAACTGATGCAACACGACAAGAAGAACGTGGCCGGCACCATCAATTTCACGCTGCTAAGCGATGTGGGCAAGGTGAGAATCAACCGCACGGCATCGCGCGAGGAGATATTCGAGGCGCTCGATTTCTGTCGCGAAGGCATGTAAACAAATATAATCTGATTATGGATATCGAAAAACTCAAAAAGATAAGACTTGAACAGGACGGACTGTCCAAAACGCTCGGAATGGATTTCATATCGACTCCCGAACCAGACACGTGCATGGCCCGCATGAAGGTGGACGGACGCAACCGACAGGTGTTCGGATTCCTGAGCGGCGGAGCATCGTTGGCGCTGGCCGAGAACCTTGCGGGAATAGGGTCGATGGCACTCTGCCCGGGCAAGATATGCGTGGGAATCAACGTCAACGGCAATCACGTGAAATCGGTGCTCGAGGGCGACACGGTGACCGCTTTAGGACATATCATCCACAAAGGCAAGACACTGCACGTATGGCACATCGAACTGACCAACGGCGCCGGTGAACTGATATCGTGCGTGGAGGTGACCAACTTTATCATGAACGCACGGACGAAATGAGTTGTTTTGCCTTATACCGACTGCCACACTCTACTGAGGCCGTACGCCTGACACAGACAGCGGGACGGCCGGACAGTCTCCAGTCATACACCGATCTGAGCGGACGCGAGGGTTTCGTGTTCGCTCCGTTCACACCATCGGCCGATTGCCCCATACTCATCATCCACCCCGACCGCCGCGAGACCATCTCTCTCGACACCCTTGCCGACTGCTCCGCAGAGGCCATGCGACAGATGCCTCACAGCGAGGAAGGCCGCGAGAGTTATGCCAAAGATTTCAATACCTTTCACGAGCGGTTGTGCAGCGGCGAATACAGCAAGTTGGTGCTGGCGCGACATGCCTCGGAGCGGTGCGCAGAGAGAGTGGATGCCGAGGGACTATTCATCCGTGCCTGCCAACTGTATCCGCGCATGTTCGTGGCACTGGTATCCACTCCGGAGAGCGGCACGTGGCTCATGGCCACGCCCGAGATACTGCTCGAGGGTAGAGGCGACGCTTTTGCCACGATGGCGCTGGCCGGTTCACAACGGTTGGAAGATTCTCAATTGGGGTTCGACACGCCGGGATGCGACCCCGACACCACCAATATCTCCTGGGACGAGAAGAATATAGAGGAGCAACAATACGTCGCCTCATACATAAAGGAGCGCATAGGCTCCTTCGCCGATGACATCCGCCAACACGGTCCTTACACGGCGCGGGCCGGACGCATAGTGCATCTGCGCACCGATTTCCGGTTCACCCTGCGCGACATAGGTCACATAGGCCGCGTCATCGACACCCTGCACCCCACCCCGGCCGTATGCGGCATTCCTAAGGATAAGGCCCGACGGTTCATCATTGAGAACGAGACGGGACACAGGCTGTATTACAGCGGATTTTGCGGACCGCTCTGTCTCGGGGACGAAACGCATTTGTATGTGTCGCTCAGATGTATGGAAATCAAGTCCGAAATGTTCGTGCTGTATGCCGGAGGAGGTCTGCTCGACAAGAGCGAGGAGCGACACGAGTGGGAGGAGACGCAATACAAAATGGACACCATGAGACTGGTGATAAACTCAAAACAATCTTAATGTACAGCAATAAGGAAAACATCAACATACTGACTGCCCTGCTCATCGATGCCGGTGTGCGCCATGCGGTGGTCTGTCCGGGCAGCCGCAACGCACCGATAGTGCACAATCTCAACGAGTGCGGACGCATCTTGTGTCATCCCGTGACCGATGAGAGGTCGGCAGGATTCCATGCCATAGGCATCAGTCAGGCCACTGCCGGCATGCCTGTGGTGGTGTGTGTCACGTCGGGGTCGGCATTGCTCAATCTGGCACCGGCCGTGGCGGAGGCTCATTATCAACATGTGCCGTTGATAGTGGTGTCGGCCGACCGTCCGCCCCAGTGGATCGACCAGCTCGACGGACAGACTCTGCCGCAGCCGGGAGCACTCGGCGTGTTCGTACGCAGATGTGTGTCGCTGCCCGAACCCACGGATGACGAGCAGCGATGGTACTGCCGCCGACTGGTGAGCGAGGCTTTGTATGAGGCCCGTCGCTGTGTGGGCGCACCGGTGCATATCAATGTGCCCATCACCGAACCGCTCTTTGTCTTCGACACGGAGGCCCTGCCAGAGATGAGACTCTTTCAGAGTGCACGGCCCACATTCCGTATAACGAATCATGAGGAGGTGCTACGACCGCTGTACGAGGCCCGCAGACCCATGATCGTCATAGGGCAGACGCCCGAGGGCTTCATCCATAAAGACACGCTGAAGGGGCTCTCCCGCCACGTGGTGGTACTGCGCGAGGCACTCGGCGGAGAGGCCATGCACTTTGACGAGGTGATAGAGGCCACGGCGGGAAATACGGCCTACATGCCCGACCACATATTATATATCGGAGGAACGTTGGTAAGCAAACGCCTGAAACGTTTTCTCCGCGCTTCCGGAGCGGACACATCGCTCGTCAGCATGACAGGCAACGGCATACAAGACCCACTGATGCACCTGACAAACATCGTGGAATGTACGGACGCAGACTGCCTGAACGCTCTGCTGCAAAAGGTTTTTCACACGTATGAAAACGGCTTTTCTGACCCATCGGAGGATATCGCTACGGAGACGAAAGAGTCGAGAGAAGCGTTCCGCAACCTTTGGAGTAGGGCTCTCGGACATGCCTCACAACACGCCGAAGATTTCGTTCCGCAATACTCGCAGATGGCTGCGGTGAGATATTTCGAGCAACAGCTCGAGGACATGGATTACACTCCGGCCGTGCACTACGCCAACAGCACCGCCGTGAGACTGGCCAATATATGGTCCGCACGACACGTGTGGTGCAACCGAGGGGTGAACGGCATTGAGGGAAGTCTGTCGGTAGCTGCAGGTTTCTCCACGGCTTCGGACGACATGGTATTTTGCGTGATAGGCGACCTGAGTTTCTTCTACGACCAGAACGCGCTGTGGAACGACAGTCTGAAAGGCAACCTGCGCATCATACTGCTCAACAACCACGGCGGAGGAATATTCCGCAGCCTCAAGGGATTGAAAGACAGCGGAGCGGCCGAAAGGCTCGTATATGCCGGTCACAACGTCACGGCACAGGGCATTTGCACACAAAACGACATCGGCTACATGGCGGCCCACGACATGGCCGAACTGCATACGGGCATGGTGACACTGCTCACCCGCGAGACGGAACGGCCCATGTTGCTCGAGGTGTTCACCGATGCCGGGACGGACAACGAGACAATAGAGGATTATTTCAAATCATTCACAAATTTCAAATAAGCATCATCATGACAACAAGAGAATGGAAAAAGATAGAACGATTTGACTTCAAAGAGATACTGTTTGAGGAATACAACGGAATAGCAAAAATCACAATCAACCGTCCGCGCTACCGCAACGCGTTCACACCGCTCACCACATGGGAGATGTCGCAGGCCTTCGCATGGTGCCGTGAGGCTCAGCGCATAAGTGTGGTGATACTGACAGGCGCAGGCGACAAGGCGTTCTGCTCGGGCGGAGACATGCACGTGAAAGGTCGCGGAGGATACGTCGGCGACGACGGTGTGCCCCGCCTCAACGTGCTCGACGTACAGAAACAGATACGGTCGCTGCCAAAACCGGTGATAGCGATGGTCAACGGATATGCCATAGGCGGCGGACACGTGCTGCATCTGATGTGCGACCTGACCATAGCAAGCGACAACGCCATATTCGGACAGACGGGTCCGAAGGTGGGATCGTTTGACGCCGGCTTCGGCGCATCGTACCTGGCGCGTATCGTGGGACAGAAGAAGGCTCGCGAGATATGGTTCCTGTGCCGCCAATACAGTGCGGAGGAGGCCGAGCGGATGGGTATGGTGAACAAGGTGGTGGCCTTCGACAAACTGGAGGACACGTGTGTGGAATGGGCCGAAAAGATGATGGAACACAGTCCGCTGGCCCTGCGCATGATCAAGGCGGGACTCAACGCCGAGCTCGACGGACAGGCGGGCATACAGGAACTGGCCGGTGACGCCACCATGCTGTACTACATGCTGGACGAGGCACAGGAGGGAGGAAGGGCTTTCCTGGAAAAACGCAAACCCGACTTCAGCAAATATCCCAAACTGCCATAATCCTATCATGACATACAAAATAAGGATAACGAAACGCACCTTGCATTTCAAGCAACCGGCGGGGACATCGAGAGGTGTCTACACCACGCGTGACTCGTGGTTCATTCTTCTCACATCTGACGAGCATCCCGACCGCATGGGCATAGGAGAATGTGCCCCGCTACCCGACCTGAGTTGCGACATCTCGCACGACTACGGTGAGAAACTCGCGATGATATGCCGCGAGGTGCAGGACACTGGGACGATAGACTACGAACGGTGGAAGGATTATCCGTCGATGATTTTCGGATTGGAGACGGCCCTGCTGAGCTACGAGCGAGGCAGCAACATGCTCTTCGACACGCCGTTCGGACGCGGTGAGGAGGGCATACCCATAAACGGACTGGTGTGGATGGGGTCGTTCGACGAGATGGCCGCGCGTATGGAGGAGAAGATAAAACTCGGGTTCAGATGCGTGAAACTGAAAATCGGGGCCATCGATTTCGAACAGGAGATGGATCTCGTCAGACGAATCAGACAACGGTTCGGCCGCGAGAGCATCGAACTGAGGGTGGATGCCAACGGCGCTTTCGGCCCTCAGGACGCGATGGCGAAGTTGGAGCGTCTGGCGGCTTACGACATTCACTCGATAGAACAACCCGTGAAACAAAACCAGTGGCACCTCATGACGCAGCTCTGCAAGGACTCGCCGCTGCCCATAGCGCTCGACGAGGAGCTTATCGGAGTGAACGACACGGACCGCAAAAGGGAACTTTTAGATTTCATAAAACCGGATTACATCATACTGAAACCGTCGCTTCACGGAGGCATGCGGGGCACGGCGGAATGGATAAGAATGGCTGACGAGAGGGGCATAGGGTCGTGGATGACGAGCGCACTGGAGAGTAATATCGGTCTGAACGCCATTGCCCACCACACTGCCAACGTGTATGGCAGCGGCATCAGCATGCCGCAAGGCCTGGGCACGGGCCAACTCTTCACCGACAACATAGACATGCCGCTCGAGATAAGGGGCGACATGCTGTGGACAAACATACAGGACTGACAAGAAAAACATATCATAGGACGAAGAGAGATGACACTGTCTGAGTTTTTGGACGAATGGCATAACGATGCGCCTACGGTGCGTGTGATGACCAGCGGATCGACCGGCAAGCCAAAACCGATGCTTGCCGAGAAGAAGCGTATGGCCGCAAGCGCACGTGCCACATGCCGTTTCTTAGGGCTCGAACGGGGCGACACGGCCCTACTCTGTATGCCGCTCGATTTCATAGCGGGCAAAATGGTGGTGGTGCGCAGCATCGTATGCGGCCTGCACTTGATAGATATCCCACCGTGCAGCCATCCTCTTAAGGACCTGACGGAACCGCCGGTGTTTGCCGCGATGGTGCCGCTTCAGGTGTACAACAGCATGATCGACGACCACGAACGAGCCCTTCTCATGGGCATCAAGCACCTGATAATAGGTGGCGGAGCGGTGGACGAAGCGTTGGGAGAGCAACTGCGGAGATTTCCCAACGCCGTATGGAGCACCTACGGCATGACGGAGACACTGTCGCACATAGCCATGCGACGGCTCAGCGGCAGCGAGGCGAGCACGTGGTACACGCCGTTTGACAATGTAGAGGTGAGTCTGAGCGAGGACGGATGTCTCGTCATCGATGCACCGACGGTGTGCCGGACAAGGCTTAGGACCAACGACATTGCCGTGATAGACAGCGACGGACGGCGGTTCAGAATCATCGGGCGCATGGACAACGTGATATGTAGCGGAGGACTGAAGATTCACATCGAGGAGATAGAAGAGACACTGAAACAGGCCATGAACGTAACTTTCATGATAACAAAGGTGAAAGACCGACAGTTGGGCGAGGCAATGGTGATGCTCACTCTGCCTGGCGACAGCGAGGAGGCAAAGCGTGTCTGCCGCGAGATTCTACCCCGACACCGACGTCCGCGACATTATATAGAGGTGGAGAAACTGCCAATGACCGCCACGGGAAAGCCCGCACGGGCGGAGGCCATGAATATGGCGGAGAAAATGATTGGCACGAAAAACAACGGAATTTAAAAAAAATTCAAACCGTATAAAAATACTGACAGCACACTGCCAATCTTTCAAACAAGAGCGACAGCATGCTGTTCAGCGCCTTAAAAGGGGAGGAGCCGATTACTGTTCAAATGGACAGTAATTCGGTTCCTTTCATCAAATAAACTTATCTTATCATTTGTTTCTTTCCATTGACAATGTATACGCCTTTGGGCAACTGCACCTTAGAGGCATCGTCGGCCACTTTCTGACCGTTGAGGTTGAACACACCGTTGATGACAGTGCGATTGTCGAGATCAGTAACGACACCCTCGATATCTGTCACAGTGCCATCATTGGCGATGACCATACCCTCGAGAGGCTCATCGGTGGGCACAGTGATGTACCAACAGGTACCCATCAGTTTGTCCCATGCAGACGGTATGTGATACATATTATCGTTGATGACAACATACGAATTGGCAGGTGCGGACTCGGGACGATAATAGAAATAGGTGTACTCGATATTGCCTGTGGCTGTGTTCTTACCAACGGTACCCGTTACAGACTTGAGTTCGGTAGGACGGTTCACACCGTTGAACCTGTAAACATATCCGTACGGGAAGGTCACTGCCTCAATTTTACCATCGGCCTCATCCTTCTTATTGAACACGAACTCATCCGATGTGTTGTGCTCGGGATTCTTGCTCACCTTCACAATGTAGCACTCTCCTGCCTTGATGGCCGGATGGTCGAACATATTCTTGTCGAGATTTATCTCCTCGAACATGATCTGAGTGTCGCGCTCGGGATTGAGACCTATGAGCTGGCAGAGCTTGACGTCATCGCCGAATGTAGACCTTACCTGTGCTACCGTGAGGTCGACAGGCAGCACGAGGGCTTCCCATGTGTTGAGTTTGAACTTACGGCTGAGGTAGAATGTACGACGGTAATTATATTTGGCCATGTCCACATTTGTGGCATTGCGGTTGTAAGCGTCTACACCGAAATGCTGGATAGGACCACAATAATACAATTTGACATTATCCATGAAAGCGCGACCATCGTAGCCTGTCTTTTTCATTCCAAGAGTGAGGTCTGTCTGTCCTTCCTCAAGAACAATGTAGATGCGACGTGAATATTTAGACTCGTCTACAACAAATTTGCTATCGGATGCGAGAACGGCACCTGCGGGGAAGTTGAAATCGCTGTTACCTTTAATATTCCATTCAAAGTCTGTATCGAAAATTACCTTATTAGCATCCATCAAAGACTTGTCTGATATGCTGATTACTGAGAATGCAGTCTGCTCTTGATTGGTTTTAGTCTCGGCAAAGAGATAAGCGTTTGCAAGATTTTTGTCGTTGTAGCAGAAACCCTGTGCCTCAACGGCATAAAGTCCGGGTTTGAGTCCGCTGATGGTCTGACTGATAGTAGCTTCACCTTCACCTATTTCGGCACAGCTGTATGCACCATACTTCTGTCCATAAGGAATCCAGTTCCAATTGCTTCCAATAAAACAATTGGCTGTACTTGTAGATGTCCAGTTATTATTAACATAACGATTATAGAAACGGCTGTCGTCTATGAATCCCGTAATGTCGATGAAAGTCTGCACATTGATACCGCTGAGAATTTCGAGATATTTGCTTCTCGGCACGATAGCCCACTCTGTATTGCCATTACCTGTTGCAGTTGTGGCGCGGAGTGTACCTTCCATAAGAGCGAGAGGAGCTGTACCCATGAGGAAATTATAAACCACCTTGCCTGATCGATTTAGATTAGTGGCTTTCCAAGTATAGTTACTATCCCATAGGCCATTGCCATTATCGACCATCACGTCTGTAGATTCGAGTTCGGTGTTACTGTGTTTGTTGAGTCCGAGATACAGGGACCCACCTATCAATCCATAGATAGGACTTTGAAAAAGATATCCATCCTTACCCTGAGAGACTTTGAAAGGAATACCAATATTAGCACCAAAAGCATTGAAACCAAAGGTACCACCCATTGAAAGGAATGTCTTGGTATTCACATTGTACAGATAAACATCACCCGCTTTGGTCGCTTCATCAATAGTGACTGCATGAGCATTGTCCTCCCAATTGATGTAGTCGATAACATCCTGAGCGTTTGCACTTGTAATGCCAAATACAAACGAAAGCAATGATACCGCGAATAAATTATAAAGATTTTTCATCATTGTTTCAATTTAAATTAATTACTAATCTTTTAATACATTAAAACTCGTTTTCCCACAAATTGTGATTCGCATTTTTACCGGCGGGGTTAGGGTCATACACATCACCATCGTCAGGCATTCCTTCAATAATGCCGCTGGAACTGTCACTTGTTCCCCACGACTGCACAAGGAGGTCTGATTCGATCTTGACCTCAACCACCTTGATACAAGGAGATTCGTAATTTTTCTTCATCTTTCTTCTGTTTAAAATATTTGTTTATTTCCGTAATTCATCAAGAAAAATGTATACCTCTAAATGAGAGGAGTACAGTTTTTGTATTTAAGAGAAAGATGCGCAGCCGCCGCTACGCAACCGTCCGTATTATATATTAATAAGGTGTATGAACGATGTATTTGGAATAAAAACCTTCATCCGTTGCGCCGCAATTCGGCCTCCACAATATTGGTGAGATCGACAAACTCGGCCACACTGAGTTGTTCGGGTCGGCGTGTCATGACATCCATGGCATAGAAATCGGGCGATGCACCGGCCGGGAATAGCTGTTTGATGCTGCCACGAAGCATCTTGCGCCGCTGTCCGAAGACGGTCTTGACGACACGTTTGAACAGGATTTCATCGCATCCCAGCACGGTGGCGGAGTTGCGTGTCATGCGTATGACGGCACTTTTGACTTTGGGAGGCGGGTTGAACACGTGCTCGTCGACAGTGAAAAGATACTCCACATCATACCATGCCTGTGTGAGCACCGACAATATGCCGTAGGCCTTGTTGCCCGGAGCGGAGGCCATGCGTAGCGCCACCTCGCGCTGAATCATGCCCGTACAGCAGGGTATGAGGTCGCGATTGTCGAGCATCTTGAAGAATATCTGCGAAGAGATGTCATAAGGATAGTTGCCCGTTAGCACGAACTTGCGGCCGCCGAAGACATCGCTCAGGTCCATACGAAGGAAATCATCGCCGATGATATTGTCTCCCAACTGCGGAAAATTGCACTTGAGATAAGCCACCGACTCGTCGTCTATCTCCACCACCTTGCACTCGCGACCTTTGGTCATGAGATACTGCGTGAGCACACCCATGCCCGGCCCTATCTCGAGGATAGGTATTTCGGGACAGGCATCAACGGTATCGGCGATGGCTTTGGCAATATTGAGATCGGTCAGGAAATGCTGACCGAGATTCTTTTTTGGTCTCACTGATTTCATACGACAAATTTACTAAAAGGTGAGCGCAATGGCAAATGAATAAAGAATTTTTTTAAACACAAATCATTCATGCCCATTGTCGGTCTAATGACCGTTTGGGTTAAACCCATACGAATATTGACTCAAAATGAATAGAAAATATCGGCCTGATGAGCATTGGAACATGATCTGCCGGCAGGACATATAAAAACCAAAAAACGGGAAACGACATTGAGTGGTCGCATCCCGTCTTTCGAATATTTAAAAGTTCTTTGTTCTCATGTAAGTGAGACAACAGATTGTTTACTTCTGCAAATCAATCTGATGACCCAAATTAACTGCCTTGGCAATAGAAATAGCCACAACGGCAAAAATCAATAATGTTACCATAATCTTTTACCTTTCTTTTAAAATTTGTTATCCTTAAGTAGTTATCCTTTTGTCCTTTAGACGGTGCAAAGATAGGTAAAAAAGAGTGTCGGCCAAAGGTTTTGGACGATTATGGGCGGAAAACGGCGTGTTTATTGATTAACATCAAAAGATTGGGGGAAAACGAAAAAAAAGAAAAGGACTGTATCGGAAACGTTGTCGGATACAGTCCTTCAGGGCTTAGAATTGTCACCGTACCATCATCGGAAAGGTGGGAATATACCTTATATTATTTCTCGGGAATGGCGGCCAAAGCGGCTTTGAGCAGATTCCAGAACGGTTCGATGGTGGATATGAGGCAACGCTCATTGGTGGTGTGGGGCGAACGGATGGTCGGTCCGAAGGACACCACATCGAGATGAGGATACTTGCCCAGAATGATGGAACACTCCAGTCCGGCATGGTCGACAACGACAACAGCCTCCTCGCCGAAGAGCTCCTGATACTTGGCTTTGAAGAGATGAAGTATCTCGCTCTGCGTGTTGGGGTCCCATCCGCAATAGTCGCCATCGGTCTCAACCTTCATGCCGGCCATATTGAATGTGCTCTGCAGCGTGTTGACGAGATATTCCTTGTAGCTCTCGCGCGAACCGCGGGCCAGAATCTTGATCTTCGCATTGCCCTCGGCGATGTCAACTATGGCGAGGTTGGACGATGTCTCGACCACCGTGGGGAACGACGGTATCATACGCATCACGCCGTTGTGGCATCCGTAGATGGCGTCGAGCAGATTGTCCTGGATATCCTCCGGCACCTCATGGGCGGGCGCCTCGCAATCCTCTGCGGCAAAGTGGATGCCACTCTCTATGCCCTCGTACTCGTCGGCAAGGAGCACGGCGTAGTCGGCAGCCATCGACTTGAGCTCGTCCACATTCTCTTTGGGCAATGTGAGTATGGTCTCACACTCGAACGGGATGGCGTTGCGCATGTTACCGCCATGCCATGAAGCCAGTCGGGCGTCAAGCTCGGTGATGGCATCGCGCACGAAACGCGCCATGAGTTTGTTGGCATTGCCACGTCCGAGATGTATCTCCAGTCCTGAGTGACCACCCTTGAGACCCTTGAGCGACACCTTCACGGCCACATCCTCGGGGTCGGTATCCACTTCTTTGTATCCGAGTGTGGCTGTCACGTTGACACCACCAGCGCTACCGATACAGAACTGACCGAAGCTCTCGGAGTCGAGATTGAAGAGTATATCTCCTTGCAATTCGTCGGCAGGCAGGTCGTTGGCACCATACATACCTGTCTCTTCGTCGGCCGTGATGAGTCCTTCCACCGGACCGTGAACAAGGGTCTTGTCCTCCATGACAGACATGATGGCGGCCACACCGATACCATTGTCGGCACCGAGAGTGGTCTCGCGGGCTTTCACCCATTCGCCGTCTACCCATGTCCGGATAGGATCAGTCTCGAAATTATGTGTACTGGCCTTACTCTTCTGAGGCACCATATCCATGTGAGCCTGCAATATCACGCCCTTGCAATTTTCCATTCCGGGAGTTGCCGGTTTGCGCATGACGATGTTGCCGGCGGCATCCTTGAATGCCTCGACACCCGCATTAGCTGCGAAATCGAGCAAAAACTGTTGTACTTTGTCCAGATGTCCTGACGGACGCGGAACTTGCGTGAGTGCGTGGAAATTTCTCCAGATGCACTCGGGCCTAAGGTTCTTTATTTCACTCATAGTAATATAATGTTAATGGTTTGATTCTATCGATTGATTCCCGACGCGTACCGACGTGAACGAAAGCGACAGCCAGGCTATGATACCGAGCAGGGCCACGAGCAGAGTCTGTACCGTGTGCACTATCAGGACGAAATAGAGAGCATCGGTCTCGCCCACTCCATAGAGTATGAGCATCGTCTTGACGGCGAAATGCCAGGGTCCCGCGCCGTTGGGTGTGGGCACGACAACGGCTATGCTGCCCACAATGAACGTGACCAGAGCGCACGACGGGCCGAGGGCAGATGTGGAGTCGAAACAGAAAAACGTGAGATAGTAGTGCAGGAAATAGCTCACCCAGATGGCGAGGGTGAAAAACACGAAGAGCCATTTGCGTCTCATGCGGCGCAGCGAGCACACCCCTTGCCAGATGCTGCCTATCGTGGTGCGCACCTTATAATATATAGAGAAGCGGCGAAGCATATACCACGCCAATATGACGACAGCCACGCCGCAGGCGGCGGTGACCATATATCCGGTGGTGGAAAAACCGTTGAGGATACCCTCGAGATTGGTACCCGTGCGCGTGAAGAACGTATCGAATATCCGGACGTGGCACACGAGCGTGAGCATGGCGATGCACATGAGGAGCAGCGAGTCGATGATGCGCTCGGTGAGGACGGTGCCCAACGACTTGGGGAAGGATATGCCGTCGTAGCGTCTGAGTATGGCGCAACGGGCAAACTCGCCCACACGCGGCACGAGAAGGCTGACGGCGTAGGACAGAAAAATGGAATTGACGCTCGTGCCCCGTCGCGGCCGTTCGCCGAGGGGCTCGAGCGAGAGACTCCAACGCCACCCCCTGAACATCTGGGCCAATATACCGAAGGGAAAAGAGAGCAACATCCACGTCCAGTCCATGTCGTAGCGTAGCAGATGTCCCAACTGTGTGAAATCAAAGCCGCGATACATCCAATACAGTATCGCCCCACCGAAAACGAGCGACAGGGCAACCTTGAATAAGCCACTTATTGTTTTATAAGGTTTCAATGTGCTTCTTGCTTTTATACGTTGAATGCAAATGTACAAAAAATAATCGAACGAGAGAATGAAGCGCCGAATATTTTCGGTTTGTCACTCCAAATGTAGGATAAGCATAACAAATATCGGTTGGCAGATATAGGGAGGGGTCCAAGAAATTGAACTGAATTTGAAAAACATTGCGACACGGATTGACCGGAAATGCAAAAAAATATATTTCGGGATGTTTTTTACGTGCGGAGATGATGTATCGCGTCCTTACGCCATACCCATAAAAACGTCCGAAAATGCATAAATATACAACACTGAAAGTAAAAAGTTTTGACAAAACGAAATAGCAAAATAGAAAGATGCGGGCCGAAAAACACATGTTATCACCCCACCGTAACACATCAAAATTCCAAAAGG
>CAJKQX010000029.1 GCA_905202125.1 uncultured Prevotella sp. | reverse complement strand
TGGCAGCTTTTTTCATAATCGCATGGTATTTACCAACGCTATTCGGGGATGAACCTTTTTTATTGACAACGAAGGTCTTGCAATAAGCAACTATCATGTTTTCAAGGGAACAGGTATTGGCTTGGAGCAAATTAAACTTGTAGGAAGCGATGATGCCTACAAAGTTACAGAGGTCATACAAAAGAGTGAGCAAGAGGATTTTATTTTATTTCGTGTGGATTGTAAAAATACAAACTACATCCCCATTGCCACAGATAAACCGAAAATCGGAGAGAAAGTGTATGCTATTGGAAGCCCTCGAGGTCTTGAAAATACCTTCTCCTCTGGGGAAGTATCTCAATGGCGTGCCGACAATCTTATGCAGATTAGCGCACTTATAGACCATGGTAGCAGTGGTGGCGCGCTCATTAACGAATATGGCGAAGTGGTAGGTATTACGTCAGGTTCTTTTGCTGATGGCTCACAAGCTAATCTAAACTATGCTTGGAGTATTGATGTTGTCAAACCCTATATATAAAGTAAGTCAATGTAGTCATTTGCTTGTTATGATACATGCTAAAGGTGACAACTTAAATTGTGTTAAACACTTATTTGGCATTCAAAAACTGCATGTAGGACTTCCTGATGTTTGGGAAAGCTAACTATTATGAAGGTGATTCGTTTGTTACAAATGGGTACTCTTTGGTATCAAATTACAAAATCAAACCTTTTTTATAACTGATTATCAATGGCGTAAATCCTTTATTTAAGTTCAAGCGTGGAGCTTGAGTCTTACTTACATTCTTTTACTTCAGGTATCTAATTTTTTATTCAAGAATTCAAAATATGTGTGTAATTATTTTTATTTATGTATAAAAGTAGAATCTGATGGTATATAAAAAATGAAAAACAGACGGAAACGCGAATGGCGTGTTCCGTCTGTTTTTTCATACTATTAAGAGATATGTGTTTCCGCTTATTTATCGTCGGGAGAGATGTCGGCATGTTTGAGCATCTCGTTGACCTCGGCATTGATACGTGCGGCAAACTCCTCTTTTGTCATGGTAGCCTGTTCGCCACCGCCTTGTTTACGCATTGATACCAATCCGTCGGCTGCTTCTTTCTCGCCTACTACAACCATGTAAGGAATACGTTTGAGCTCGTTGTCGCGAATCTTGCGGCCTATCTTCTCGTTTCGGTCATCCACAGTGGCGCGTACGCCCATTGTGTCAAAGTATTTTAGCAATGACTTGGCATAGTCATTGTATTTCTCGGATATAGGAAGGATTGCCACCTGATCGGGAGTGAGCCACAACGGGAAATGTCCTGCGGTATGCTCGATGAGCACGGCGGTGAAACGTTCCAGTGACCCGAACGGTGCGCGATGGATCATTACCGGTGCTTTCTTCTTGTTGTCCTCGTCGGTATATTCGAGTTTGAATCGTTCGGGCAGGTTGTAGTCCACCTGAATGGTACCGAGCTGCCAACGACGACCGATGGCATCCTTGACCATAAAGTCGAGCTTCGGTCCGTAGAAAGCGGCTTCTCCGTACTCTATCTTTGCGTCAAGACCCTTCTCCTGACAGGCTTCGATGATGGCCTGTTCGGACTTGTTCCAGATGTCATCGCTGCCGATGTATTTCTCATGGTCGTTAGGGTCGCGAAGAGAAATCTGAGCTTCGAAATTTGAGAAATCGAATACCTTGAACACTGTCTGTATGATATCCATCACGCGAAGGAACTCTGACTTGACCTGATCGGGGCGAAGGAAGATGTGGGCATCGTCCTGAGTGAACGATCTTACGCGTGTGAGACCGTGCAGCTCGCCGCTCTTCTCGTAACGATACACCGTTCCGAACTCGGCTATACGCAAAGGCAGATCCTTATACGAGCGCGGTTTCCATGCGAACACCTCGCAGTGGTGAGGACAGTTCATCGGTTTGAGCATGTACTCCTCGTCCTCATCGGGAGTGTGGATAGGCTGGAACGAATCTTTTCCGTAGTGAGCATAGTGTCCGCTGGTGACGTAGAGATTCTTGCTTCCGATATGCGGAGTGATAACCTCCTTGTATCCGAAATTCTTTTGGATCTTGCGCAACATGTCCTGCAGACGTATGCGCAGCTCGGTGCCTTTCGGCAGCCATATAGGCAGTCCTTTGCCCACGCGGTCGGAGAACATGAAGAGTTCCATCTCCTTGCCAATCTTGCGATGGTCACGCTTTTTGGCTTCCTCAAGCATGGCAAGATACTCATCGAGCATCTTTTTCTTGGGGAAGGAGATACCGTAGATTCGAGTCATCTGCTCGCGTTTGGCATCACCGCGCCAGAAAGCTCCGGCCACACTTGTTATCTTGATGGCCTTGATCATGCCGGTGCTCGTGAGGTGCGGACCGCGGCAAAGATCGGTGAAGGCACCTTGTGTATATGTAGAAATGGTTCCGTCCTCGAGATCCTGTTCGATGTGCTCGCACTTGTATGTCTGTCCGTCAGCCTTGAACTCGTCCATTGCCTGCGCCTTGGATACATCCTTACGTACAACGGATTCATTCTTCTTGGCCAGCTCTCTCATCTTATCCTCTATCTTGGAGAAATCGTTCTCACTGATAGCAACGCCTTCCGGGGGCATCACGTCATAGAAAAATCCATTCTCTATTGCCGGTCCGAAACCGAACTGTATGCCGGGATAAAGTTCCTGTAATGCTTCTGCCAATAAGTGGGCTGATGTATGCCAAAATATATGCTTACCCTCTTCGTCCTCGAATTTGTAAAGCACAAAATCAGCATCTTCCATGATAGGACGATTGAGCTCTACTGTTTCGCCATTCACACCGCAAGATACAACGTCACGGGCGAGAGCCGGCGATATGCTCTCTGCAATTTGTAAACCGGTCACACCTTGTTCATATTCATGAACGATGCCATCCGGAAAAGTGATTTTAACCATATCGTTTTAGTATTTAATCATTTATAAATGCAAAATTAGTATTTTCTTTTCAGATAATTGTCATCATCCGCTTACTATTTTATGTTCAATCAGAATCAGGCTTTTTTGATGGCTTGTATTTTTTCATTACACTGTATGCGTCGTACAATCCCAATTCGCCGGCCTTGCCGAGATCGAGACTGCCCTTCGCCTGTTCGTTAGTATTGATATATACAAGACCTCTGTTATAGTACGCCTCCGCCAGATTGGGGTCGATGCTTAATGCACGGCTGTAATCGGCGATGGCCTTGTCATAATCCATGCGTGACGCATATACGTTGGCTCTGTTGTAGTACAGATATGGATTGTTCGGGTCGAGCTCTATTGCGTGATCGATATCCGACATGGCCTTCAACATCATGATTTGGGAGTCTTGTCCCTGTGAGATGTTAAACTCGCTCATCTTGAAAAGACAATAAGAGCGTTGCCAATATCCCAGACAGGACGTGGAGTCTATGCCCAGATATGTATCAAGATCGGCTATGGCCGCATCATAATCCTGAACGACCGAATAGGAAACGGCACGTTCGAATATCAGGTCGATGATGTCGGTTATATTGGAAGCTTTGTCTATCGTGGTCGTCAGTGAATCTATCTTGGCGAAATATCTCGTGAAAGCGTCATTGTCCGACTGGCCATAAATGCAGTTGACGTATATCTTATTGTTGATTTTCTTCAGCAAATTGTATCTGTCGACCTCTGACGAATATGTCCGATAGGCACTTATCCCATTATCGTACTCCGTGAAAGAGAGCGAGTACATCTGCCGATAAGCCTTGTCCACTTTACGGTTTTGCACACGTCCGCGGTAATTGCTCGAGAATTCATGCTCGACATTGTTTTCATCAGCGACGACTATCTGATTGTATTTGTCCATGTCGATTTCGCTTCTCTTGCGCATCTGCTTGGTCTTCGACTTGTTCCATCGTGGTTGGATGCCGATACGCTTGTCCATCTGCGCCTTCAGGATCTTGAATTCGTCTTTTTCCGCCTGTGCCGTCATACCCATACGTCGATAACAGTCGGCACGTTTGGACAATCCCACCCAGAAATTGGGAAACTGATTGATGACCGTGGTGTAGTCTTTGATTGCCGATCTGAGTTCTCCGATACGGTCGTTCAACAATGCCCTGTTGAAGATTGCCATCACGTTGTCCGGTTCCATCTTGATCACATAATCAAAATCGGTGATGGCACGGTTGTCGTCTCCCAACTGCATTCTGAGCAGTCCGCGGTTGTAGTGACCGAGAAAATTATTGGGATCAAGCTCCAGCGCCTTGTCATAGTCATCCATCGCTCCGCGGAGATTGTTGAGATTGTATCTCACGAGTCCGCGATTGATGTAATTGCCTGCATTGTTAGGTTTGAGATGAATTGCCTTGCCCAGATATTCGTCGGCATCTTTCCAGGCTGAACGTGCCAGACTTATCATGGCCTTGCCCATCCAGACATCTCCGTTGTAAGGGTCTATCTTCAGACTTTTGTCGAACCAGCCATCGGCCGACAGTGTATCTTTCTGTTTCAAGTACACATCTGCCTTGAGCGAATAGATGCTTGCATTGTTCTTCCACTTGCCGATCATCGTGTCAAGGTCGGCCTGAGCACGGTCGTAATCCTTGTTTTCTATCCGGCAAAGCGTCCTGTTGTACCACACGTTCTGGTTGAACGGAGTGAAACTCAGCGTCTTGTCATAGTCGGAAATGGCGTCATCGTATTTCTTCTGATGTATACGGCAAAGGCCCCTCAGCTCGTAACTGTCGGATATATAGGGATTCAATCTGATGGCTTGGCTCACATCGGCCTCTGCCCCTACATAATCGTCAAGATAAAACTTGGCCATACCTCTGAAGAACCACGGTTCGTAGAGATATGGTTTGGCGTTGAGCGCCTGATTGAAATATTGAATGGAGAGTACGTAATCCTCATAATACAACGCACTGCGCCCTGTCATCAGCAGACGGTCTGTATTGAGTTGGGCGCAAATGCCGAGTGGTATCAACAAAAAAATGAGGATTACGACCTTCTTCATTTCTTTATCTGTTTGGTGCGATATCCGCAAGAGTATTTACCCTGCAACAAGGACTTTAGCTTATTTCGGATAAGTTGCTTGCGCATAGGGGAGATACGGTCGATATATACTTTGCCGTCGAGATGATCAAACTCGTGTTGCATCACACGTGCCAGAAAACCGTCCACCCATTCATCGTGGTCTTCAAAATTCTCGTCCTTGTATTTCACATGTATGCGTGACGGACGGGTCACGTTCTCGTGTATGCCGGGCAGCGACAGACAACCTTCTTCCATCGTCACTTTCTTTGACGTCTCATCATATTCCAATATGTAAGGATTGATGAAAGCCTTGCGAAAACCGACATACTCGGGATAATCTTCGCCCAACACATCGAGATTGATCACAACCAGACGTATGTCCTTGCCTATCTGAGGAGCAGCAAGCCCCACTCCGTCGGCATGGTCGTTTGTTTCAAACATATCCGAAATGAGTGTCTTCAAGTCGGGATAATCAGGGGTAATATCTACCGACACCTTTCTTAATTCAGGTTGTCCGTATGTATAAATAGGTAAAATCATCTGCTGCTGTTATTTTTAGACCTTGAATTCTATTTACGTTTAGATTGCAAATAATCCTGCAGTATTATCGTGGCGCTGATTTCATCCACCAACGCTTTGTTCTGACGGGCCTTTTTGCCTATTCCGCTTTCTATCATGGCCCGATGGGCGAGCACCGACGTGAATCTCTCGTCATAGTACTCTATCGGGACCGCGGGGCAGGACTTACGCCACTTGTCCACAAACTGCCGCACACGTGAGAGGTTGTCACTCGGTGTACCGTCCATCTTTCTCGGTTCACCGATGATGATGCGTTCGACATCCTCTTTTGAAATGTATGTCTGCAAAAAGGACATCAAGTCGCACGTAGAAACAGTTGCCAATCCATTGGGAATGATCTGCAACGGATCGGTAACTGCTATCCCCGTACGTTTTTTTCCATAATCAATGGATAATATACGAGCCACGAAACGATGTATTGACTATTTCTTGAAAAGCAACCATGCGTCGGGATATTTCTCGCGGAACTGGTCGCGAGAGTGCACTGCATCGACCTTCTGGTCGAATGTAGAGGCGACAACACGGTAGAAATTGTTTGAAGAATTGAACACGATCTGAGCGTTGTGACCGGCAGCCTTGAGAGTTGACTGCAATCCGATGGCGTTGGCCTTGAGAGAGAAGGAACCAACCACAACGCTGAAATTCTTCAGACCGGCACCGCTTACCAATGTCACGTTCTCAGAACGCACTGCTACATTATCTACATTCTCTTTTACAGTGGGCTGTGTAGCAGGCTGTTCTACCAAAGGAGCCACAACCGGAGTCTCCGTCTGGGCCGGCTGCTCGGTCTGGTTCTGCTGTTCCTGTGCCTTCATGTACATTTTCTTATAGGCACTTTCACTTGATTTACAACTTGCAAAAGTCAATGCAATGCAGATTCCTGCACACAAAACTGTACTTTTTTTCATAGTCATTCTTATTCGGAAATTGTTAAAATACTCTGTTTAAATTATAATTGGCGAAATTACAAAATATATTATAATAATAAAAATCATCCTCACATAAAGTTTGTTAAATTACGCAAGCAGGAGTGTTTAGTGTGCCATTTCGGGTATGGATGTGTTTGAATCCGACTGTTTTTTGTGTGTTTGTCTATGTCGGTCCGGTATGTGGTGCTGGCGACCGTTCCGAATCCATCTTCATCAGGGAGGCAGGATGACATGAATTGTATTTCGTCGCTCATAATCAATCGAATAATCGTTGTGATGACCGATGGCAAAATTAAGCAATCATTTTACAACACTTATGCCTTATGATGCCCTGCGATGCTCTAATGCAAAAAAATGCTCAAAAAGTCATGGGAATAAACATGATTGACACAGAGATCTGAACATATAACCTACATTATTCATAGAACTTCCTGCTACAAATCCCAACTGACTGCACCTCAGCGAAGTGCTCACTCTTTCTCTTTGAAAGTAGGGTTTACTACATTCTGCATCGGCATCGTTGTGCTTTCACTGATGCACAGCCATTTGGTATTCTCGCGACGGAATCCTATGAATAATGCAGGATAAAAGGCGGAAACAAATCGAATAACAAGTGGTTTTCGCTTCGGAAACAAGTGGTTCTGAAGGTGAAAACCATTGGATTTCGTATCGAAAAGCGGTGGATTACGGATCAGGAATCGCCGGCACGGCACCACGAACAAATATCCGGGATTTTTCAGACACTTGTTCCGGACCGTCATTTCGGACTGTCGTATTTTCCAATGCGTGACAGGTGACACCTGTGACAGAGCTTTCCATATAGTATATATCATTGCATCAAAAATACACGTCCTTTAAAGGATCTATATTTTTGTTGCAAATCCATATACTACGTAAGGAAAACTTTTCACATGTGTCGCGAACTTTAATTTATTTATATAACCGATGTTTGGTAAATCTTTTGATGACAGACACTTATGAAATATTAAAATTCATGGGTCGATTTTGCGACACGTGACACTTTCTTGAGCCTTATCCGTCAAGGAACGACGCCGGACAATGACACGGAAAGAGGGACACTTATTGTCTGATTCATCAAAAACGTGACACATGAGACATCTTTTAACAAAAAATGTCACACGGAAATATTGCAATTATGAATAGTTTTCACTATATTTGTTGCCGTGTAAAGTACACGATTCATGTATAATTTAAAATTTTAAAACTATGAAAGCATTAGGTTACATCGGCGCTTTTCTCGGAGGCGCAATAGCCGGAGCCGCATTGGGCATACTGATGGCTCCCGAAAAAGGTAGTGAGACACGCAACAAAATTGATGATGCAGTGAAAGATTTTTGCCAAAAGCATAATATCAAGCTGACTCGCAAGGAAGTGGACAATCTTGTTGATGACATAACGGAAGCAGCAGAGAATTCAAACGTATAAGAGCATGTTTTCCAATGACAAGAACATAGAAACAATAAGCCAACTTATTGAAATTATCAAACATTACATCGGGCTTCAGACAAAATATGCGAAGCTCGATGTAATAGAGAAGATTGTGCGGCTGCTCACCGCGACGGCGATTGTCATTGTCCTTTCAGTATTTCTGATGTTCGCATTGATATATGCCTCGTTCGCGATAGCTTACGCATTGGCCACGGTCACAGGCACAGCCGCGGCGTTTTGTATCGTGGCGGGACTATACCTCTGTGCATTCGCTCTATGTATAATATTCAAGAAACAATGGATTGAACGTCCGTTAGTCAGATTTTTTGCCGGTATATTAATGCAGGAATAAGCCATGGAAACAGCCAGACAACCACAGATATACACCTCCTTAGCCGAGATACAGGCATATAAGGCGGAGGTGCGCAAAGAGATTCGGAAGGACGAGGAAAACATCGCCACTCTTTGGCACAACCTGTTTCATGATGAAGAAGAGAAATATCCCGCTACGCCGGCTCAAAAGTTGTCCAGGATGATAACCATCGGAGGCGGTGTGTTTGACGGACTGCTGCTCGGCTGGAAATTGTATCGCAAATTCAAGGGCACCACATCCCTCTTCAATCGCAAGAGACGTCGATGACCATCCCGTCATACGCGAGATGTACATCAGACGGCAGCCTTAGCTCGGCATCGGCATGTCTGCCTATATGATGACTGACATGTATGATATATGTGCTTTGTGCGCCCGACACCCGCGCAAACCGTATGGCATCATCTACCAATTGATGGGAATGATGCGCTTTCTCGAAACGCAAGGCGTTGACAACCAGATATTTCACCCCGCGCAGATAGCCCATCTCGCTATCGGGAATTGTTTTCATATCGGTGATATATGCAAAGTCGCCCATACGGAAACCCAATATCGGAAGCGAGTCGTGCATGACCTCCACAGGCAAAATATCTATATCGCCGATGCGGAAGGGACGATGAGGAAATATCTCGTTGAGCCTTAAAAGAGGTACATTGGGATATAAATGCTCCTCGAAACAATAAGGCATCAAACGTCTGACAGCATCGCATGTGACAGGATTTGCGTAGATGTTCACATGGCCGAAATGACAGAACGGGCGCAGGTCGTCGATACCTCCCACATGATCGTAATGACTATGTGTGAGCAACACGCCGTCTATCGGCGCGAAAGGCAGTGGCAGGAGTTGCTGACGAATGTCGGGACCACAGTCGATCAACACACGCGTTGTGTCTGTCTCGACCAATGCCACGCATCGGAGACGCTTGTCGCGCGGATCCTTGCTGCTACATACCCCACAACTGCAGCCCAAAGCGGGAACGCCTCCGGAGGTACCGGTACCAAGCAACGTCACTTTCATCACCTCAACCCTCTGTATCAATCGATAATATTGACCTCCGGTTCTATCCGGATGTCGAATCTGGCACGGACATCATCGCATATCCGATTGCATAAATCAAGTATTTCGCGCCCTGAAGCACCTCCGAGATTGATCAGTATGAGGGCTTGCTTGGCATGCACCCCTACTTTACCTATCGTCTTGCCCTTCCATCCGCATTTTTCTATCAGCCATCCGGCCGGAATCTTCACACCCGTGGGGACTGCATAATGCGGCATGTCGGGATAAATCTTGAGCAATCGTTCAAAGTGTTGTTGCGTGACAACAGGATTTTTGAAGAAACTGCCGGCATTGCCCAACACTTTGGTATCCGGCAATTTAGCTTGTCTGATTTGAACAATAGCTTCACGCAGTTGTCGAGCCGTGAGATTATTGATCTTATCACCAAGCGCCTGTTTGATATTGCCATATTCCAATGAAGGACGAAACGACCGGGACAATCCGTAAGTGACATGCGTGATGACGAATCTGTTCTTGTATTTATGCTTGAAAACACTGTTGCGATACTCATACTCGCACTCGGCATTGCTGAACGTGACCAAACGGCCGTCGGTCAAATCGACAGCTTCCACCTCGAGGATGATATCTTTTGCCTCCACACCGTAGGCGCCGATATTCTGGACGGCTGATGCGCCTGCCTCGCCCGGTATCAGCGACAGATTTTCCGCGCCATACCATCCGTTTTCCACGCACATCCGCACCACATCATCCCATGTCTCGCCCGAACCGCATCTCAGTCTTACGATATCATCATCCTTATCCTGTACCACGTCGCATCCCATGATGGCCGAGTGCAGGATGTATCCGTCAAAATCGTTGAGAAACAACAAGTTGCTACCTGCACCGATTACCCGGAAATGCTCATGCCGGATATCATATTCGGACAACAACATGCGCAGTTCGCCGACAGACGCGAACTCGAGATAGCGCCGACATTTCACATCAATACCAAACGTGTTGTGTCCCAGCAAATTGTAATCAGCAATATCCTTCATCACATTATCATTTTGACAAGTTTCCATCCACCCTCTTTGATACGGAACGTCAGCTTCATCTCCTGTCCGTTGGAAATACCCCTTATGACCAATATCTTCTGATTGCCCTCGATGTGCTCGCTCTCATCATACAATATATTATATATGATGTCTCCCGGCAACTCGGGGGCAAACGACTGCCATTGCTCCGGAGCGAGGAATCCGTCCATATTGCTGAACTCGTCATCAGGGTTGGGACAGGAGAAATCGAGTGGATCGTTGATACGCGCCAACTGGAAATCGGCATCCGAAGTGAAACGCGAATAAAAATGCAAGAAAGAAGCATTTCTGTTTTTCGACAATCCCGAATGCCTGATGGCCGTCATATTCCACTGTCCGTTGATTCTGTCAAAGACATATTGCTTGAAGAATTGTTTCTTCAAATACAATTTCTCCACCACGACATGATTTATCGTGGTCTTTTTGACAAGATTCATCTGCTTGTAATTATCGAAAATCAAAGTATAGAAATCCTGATACATGAAGAAATGCTCGGTCTTCCATTGCGATGCGGAAATATGGGTCACGCTGTCATTGCCAACAACCGGAAGCGGAAACTTGATCCTGCGGAGCTGCAGCTTCCTGTTTGCAGCAAAATTAAAGAAAAAATCATCAAACAACTCATCGGCAGCCTTCGGCATGGGCGTTTCGGATATCAGCTTGTCCATCGTGTCAACGGCCACAGTGTCTATTTGATGTAGAGAATCGGCGGTGGCAATCGTATCGTTTGAAACTGACTTTCTTTCCGAACATCCCGTCGACGAAAAACTTATTGCACCAACAATGATTAAAAATGCAATAATAGAAGCACTATTTCTCATATTAAAATCTTCTACTTGTACTCTCTCAAATTTTTCGCAAAATTACAACTTTATTTCGATATATTTCTTATTCTAAGTTAAAAATATTACCTTTGCAATGATTTTATATATTATCAAATTCACACCTGATAGATACTCGACATATCAGACATGTTGCAACAAAAATTCATAATATTATGATATTAGATAAAATAAGCCAACTAATCGATGAAGTAAACAATCTTTCTGCAAAGAATACAGAAGAAATAGAACAGTTACGTCTGAAATATCTCAGCAAGAAAGGTGAAATCACCACGCTGATGGCCGATTTCCGCAATGTACCGGCTGATGAGAAGAAAACGGTAGGTATCAAAATCAATGAACTGAAACAACTTGCCATTCAGAAAATCAACGAGCTGAGGGAAAAGACAGCGGACACAAATAATGAAACGGAAGACTGGGACCTCACCCGTTCTGCTTATCCGATACAGCTTGGCACAAGACATCCGCTCACAATCGTCCGAAACAACATCATAGACATCTTTCAGCGCATGGGATTCACCATCGCCGAAGGCCCGGAGATAGATGATGACCTGCACGTATTCACCAAACTGAATTTTGCGGCAGACCATCCGGCACGTGACATGCAAGATACATTCTTTATCGAGACCAATCCGGATGATGTGGCCAAAAACATCATTCTGCGCTCACATACATCCAACGACCAGAGCCGTATCATGGAACATCAGCAGCCGCCTATCCGCGTGATATGCCCCGGACGCGTGTATCGCAACGAGGCTATCTCGGCGCGCGCCCACTGTTTCTTCCATCAGATAGAGGGTCTGTACGTGGACAAGAATGTGTCGTTCACCGATTTGAAGCAAGTATTGCTGACGTTCGCAAGAGAATTGTTCGGCGCTGACACCAAGATACGTCTACGTCCGAGCTATTTCCCCTTCACAGAGCCAAGTGCCGAAATGGACATTTCGTGTCATATATGCGGCGGCAAGGGTTGCGGATTCTGCAAACACACTGGATGGGTAGAGATTCTCGGATGCGGAATGGTAGACCCCAACGTGCTCGAAGCATGCGGCATCGACAGCACCGTCTACTCGGGATACGCCTTCGGACTCGGCGTGGAGCGCATCACAAACCTCAAATACCAGGTTGCCGACCTGCGCATGTTCTCCGAGAACGACATCCGTTTCCTCAACGAGTTTGAAGCAGCCAACTAAACTTTAAACAACCGCTCATTATGCAACCAATATTCATCGCAGGCCCTTGTGTCATCGAGTCGGAAGAGATACTGAACACCGTTGCCGAAGAAATAGTAAGGATAAACAGGAAATTCGGTACGGACATTATCTTCAAGTCGTCTTTTGACAAGGCCAACCGTACATCCATCAAATCATATCGCGGTCCCGGATTGGACAGAGGATTGCAGATGTTGGCCGACATCAAGGAGACTTACGGACTGAAAATACTGACGGACATACACGAAAGCTATCAAGCCGAAGCTGCCGGACAGATGGCCGACGTGCTTCAGATACCGGCATTCCTGTGCAGACAGACCGACCTGCTCGTGGCAGCCGCCAAGACAGGTGCCATCGTGAACATCAAGAAGGCACAGTTTCTCAGTGGCGCCGACATGAGATACCCCGTAGAGAAAGCACAGGACGCAGGTGCTTCGGAAGTGTGGCTCACCGAACGTGGCAACTGTTTCGGATACAACAATCTCGTTGTCGATTTCCGAAACATTCCGGACATGCTGAATATCGTGCCGAGAGTGATAATGGACTGCACACATAGCGTACAGCGTCCGGGCGCAGGCAATGGAACGACATCCGGCGACAGGCGATTTGTACCGGCGATGGCGATGGCAGCCAAAGCTTTCGGCGCGACAGGATATTTCTTCGAGGTACATCCCGACCCGGATCACGCCTTGAGCGACGGCCCGAATATGCTCAAGCTCTCGGACCTCGGGAATGTTGTTGAACAATTACTTAAGTAGAGATGGACAACGCGACATTAGATAGATTCAAGAAAGTGAGAAGTTATGCCATCCAATGTCTTAAAGACGAGGCAGAGGCATTACTCGATTTGATTCCGCTACTGGATGATAATTTTGACAAATCGGTCGAACTGATATACAACTGTCACGGCAAAGTCATCGTGACAGGCGTCGGAAAGAGCGGACATATAGGTGCAAAGATCGCAGCGACATTGTCGAGCACCGGTACTCCTTCTTTCTTTATCAATCCGCTCGATGTGTTTCATGGAGACTTGGGCGTGATGACCAAAGACGACGTGGTGATAGCCATCAGCAATTCGGGGCAGACAGACGAACTGTTGCGTTTCATCCCCATCGTGCAACACATGCAGATACCCATCATCGGCATGAGCGGCAACCCCAAATCTCTGCTCGCCAAACACTCTACCGTGCATATCAATATATCCGTCAAGAAAGAAGCATGCCCCCTGAACCTTGCTCCGACAAGCAGCACCACAGCCACTCTGGCGATGGGCGATGCTTTGGCGGTGGCACTGATGGAGGTACGCGATTTCAAACCGGGCGACTTTGCACAATTCCATCCCGGCGGAGAACTCGGCAAACGTCTGCTGACAACAGCCGGAGACGTGATGAGGACTAACGATCTGCCTACGATATCGCCCGAAATGCACTTGGGAGAGGCCATCATATTGGTGAGCAAAGGCAAACTGGGCTTGGGCGTAGCCATGAGAGAAGACAAGATAGTCGGAATAATCACAGATGGAGATATACGCAGGGCAATGGAGAAATGGAAAGAGAAATTCTTTGACAAAACCGTCAGCGATATAATGACATCCAAACCGAAGACCGTCTTATCATCAACAAAGATCAACGAGATACAAAACATCATGCATACCAACAAGATTCATACCGTCTTGGTGACAGACGAGTCGGCACATCTGTTGGGAATTGTCGATCATTATAGTTGCATGGTATAAGATGAAAATTCGGTTTTTCATTTGTTTTTCAATATTATGCATGTGCTATCTGAAAGTACATGCAGACAGTAGCGATTCTCTCATTGTCAGAGAACTGCGCAAAGAAGGGATACATTTCTCAAACAACAACAGTATCACCCTTCTCGTGAACGGACAAGAGAAATTTGACGACATGTTCAAGGCCATCAGTCAGGCCAGGAGCAGCATACATCTCGAATATTTCAATTTCCGAAACGACTCGATTGCCGGCATATTGTTCGGATTGCTTGCCGACAAAGTGAAACAAGGCGTGGAGGTAAGAGCACTGTTCGATGGTTTCGGCAACGACTCGAACAACCGTCCCTTGAAAAAGCGTCACCTCAAAGACTTGCGTAGCAAAGGTATCGAGATATACGAGTTCGACCCGGTGCGCTTCCCGTGGGTCAATCATGTCTTTCACCGCGACCATCGCAAGATTGTTGTCATTGACGGAAAGATAGCTTATACGGGCGGTATGAACGTGGCCGACTATTATATCAACGGCACCGAGCAGGTGGGAGAATGGCACGACATGCACTGCCGCATCGACGGAGATGAGGTGAACACGCTTCAGGCCATATTCCTGAGGATATGGAATAAAGTGTCAAAACAGGATATTCACGGACCAAAGTATTTCAGGGGTTGCTTTCCCGCCACTTATTTCAGAGGATTGAAACCAGATACGTGTGTCACTGCAGGCAACAAAATGATAGGTATAATCAACCGTGAGCCGAGAACATCAAACAAGATAATCAGAACGTTTTATGAGAAAGCCATCGACAGCGCGCAAGACAGTATCAAGATTATCAACCCCTACCTCACTTTGAGTCATAAACTGAAAAAAGCCCTGCGCAAAGCAATAAATAGAGGTGTAAAGGTAGAGATCATGGTTTCGGCACTCAGCGACATACCGTTGACCCCCGATTGCGTTTTTTACAATGTGCACAAACTGATGAAACACGGTGCGGAGATCTATATTTTCAAATCCGGATTCCACCATACAAAGATAATCATGGTCGATGGCAAATTCTGTACTGTCGGCAGTGCTAATCTTAACGCCCGCAGTCTCAGGTTCGATTATGAGGAGAACGCAGTGATTATCGACAAATGTACCACAAAGGAGTTGTGCAACATCTTTGAGAGAGACAAGCAACGCAGCTTCCGTCTCACCCCTACCACGTGGAATGAATTCCGCACGGGATGGCAAAAATTTGTCGGATGGTTTGCCCATCTGCTCACACCACTACTCTAATCCCGAATCACAAATCAGGAATAATAAATAATATGGGTTCAGATATCGTGCAAATCCACATATCCGTGCATAACGGCATATATGGTCAGGGCTGATACACTCTTGATGCCCAACTTTGCCATGATATTTTTGCGATGGGTAATCACCGTAGACAAACTGATGTTGAGTTTGTCGGCAATCTCCTTATTGATAAGTCCTTTCACAATAAGCGCCGTCACCTCGGTCTCTCTCGCCGACAGCACTACATTCTCCCTACCCGTGTTGTGCATCACCGGCATGTTTCGTCCTCTGGCATGTGCATTCTGTTCCAACATCAATAGAGATCGTACGAGTTGTTTCTCAGGGGCAACGACACATATATTATGGAATTTCTCCGACAACACAAGGCTGTCACTGACATGAGACAGAACGATGGTCTTGTGTTTGTATTGCTGAAAAAACGATATATGCTCCAGTACGATATTGACATTGACGAAATAATGGAAATATCTGTCGGGAGCGGAAGATACCAACTCTTCAAAACAAGAGAAAGAATCTATCTGCATAACCGGCATGACGCTTTGCAGGATATTGCTCAACCCTACGACAGCAAGTGTGTTGGGTTCGATTATGGCCACATGTGGTTTTGTCTCAGTATCAATATTCATCACTAAAGCGGATTTTTATTCCAGAAGCGGGTTGTGATATCAATAAAATCCTCTCCGGCAACACGTTTGTACAAACGTTGATTTGTTGTCGGAGATTTGAGAGCTCCAAGATGAGCGATATAAGGACCCAACTTGATATAATCGAAATTGGATTTACGAATCGCTGCGGACAGTCTTATCCTGCCACTGTACCATGCCACTTTGTAACGAGGATATTTGTTATGGACATACTCCGCCAGTTCATTCACTCTCTCCGGAGCGGCGTCACCGCCCATAAAGCACAGACAAGTGATGTCGTTGCCATAGTCGGCCACAAACTGATCCAATACCGCGGTAGTCAGAGGAGTGCCAATGTCCTGCCAAAGGTAATTGCTATGACATCCCGGACATCGACAAGGGCAGTTGGATATATTGACCGACAATGTCACCTCATCGGGAATCTCCTGAAAGACTACCCCGGTATTGATATATTTGAGCATCATTTATCAGTTGGATTCAGAAACAGGAGCCTGAGTCTTTGCGGCATAATATCTGCGAGCAGCCTCTTCCTGACGTGCCTGAGAGAAATTGCTCACTCTTTTGAGGTAACCAATGATACGTGTCATATAATCGACATTCTTGCTATGACAATGCGGACATTCCTTAAGATAACGTTTGTCAATATGACCGCACTCGTTGCAGATGGTATTCGGAATGTTGAACGTGAAATAGTTGCAACCTTCCACGGCAGCCACCTTCAGAAGTTGTCTGTATTGGGCTTGGGACAGATGCTCCTCAAGGTTCATGTGCAGTGCCGATCCACCGGTAAGATGTTCGATATATGGTGCGCCGTGCAGTTTAAACTTATCCATTACGTTCAGACTGTCGTCCTCTACCACATAGAAATAACTGTTGTAGCAATCGCGTGGCACGAAATAGCCGTCCTCCCTATCCCACTTTGCATGTTTCACACCGACATTTTCGGCCGGTATCATCTCACAGTTGAACAATACATCCTTCGTGCGATACTGCTTGTTATATTTCTCAACAAGTCCGAGAACAGACTGAACGAACTTGAGATATTCGGGATTATCGTTAATCTTAAGTCCCATAAACTCTGCTGCCTCCACCAGTCCGTTGACGCCGATGGTGAGATATTGACGTCCCATATTGATGTATCCGGCATCAAAGAGCGGCAACATGCTGTGCCGGAGCAAATCCTTCAGATTCTCGTTGTAGGCGAGTTGTACCTTATGGCACAGGTCGATAATTTCTGACAGGAACTCGTGATAGTCAACGCCATTGTTGACTGCATATTGTATACAGCGGTTGAGATTGATGGTCAACACGCTCTTTGAACCTGTCGAAACACCACCGGCTCCGAGGGTGTAACTGAATCCGTTGTCCTGAATCTCGTTGCGCAGACGGCAGCAAGAACTCAAAGAGTCGGCGTTATCGCTCATGTATGTGAAGAAAGAATGACCTTCGGAGTACATCTCGGCCGTAAAATCACCCCACTCCTTATCCACCACGTCACCGTCTTTGGTAAGGAGAGCCATTGTCTCCACCGGGAATGTGAGGACGGTCTTGGTGCGTTCTTTGTTAAACCATTTCATGAATCGTTTCTGCAACCACGACAAGCTTTCCCAATCGGGTTGTGATCCATCCGGGAAATAGAAATTGCCGAACAGACTTTCGAAATATGGTTTGTCATAATATGCCACATTCCAGAACACAGCCTGATAGTTGCGGGCACCTGTCGGTTGATTGATGGAATATACTATCTGTTCGAAACAGTCGGTGATCACCTTGTCGATGGTACGCTGTTTCAACGACAGATCCACAATCTTATCGGCCTCCTTCCAATAGTCCTTACCATATTCCATGCCAATGAAATAGTTGAGATACATCAGAAACTCGGGTGTGGCACAAGCTCCGCTAAGCATGCTCGAAACCATAAACACCATATTGACGAATCCTCCGCAGAAGGATTTCAGATTCGTAGGCGCTGTGGAGTTGCCGCCAATGGATGTTGTTCCACCGATAAGCCACGGATACATAGTTATCGAGGCGCAATAATTGGCCAGACTCGTCTCGTCATTCTTATATATAAAGTGGTGAGTGAGCCGGTCGATGTATTCATCTGCCAACTGTTTGCCATACATTTTCTTGATACGGTCGGTGAGCAGACGACGATTGAGACGAATGTAATTTGATTTCGGGAGTTCGCCTATAAGGGTTGCGATATTTTTGTGCTCCACATTGGCGTTGGCATCATACTTTGAACCCGTTGCCGCATTTGCCGCATTGCAATAATCTGTAAGGAAGCGCAACTTATCCATTGTCTCGCGATCCTCGGTATGTTTTTGACGATAGAGCATGAACGATTTGGCCACATTATAATAACCTTCCTGCATCAGTGCCACTTCCACCTGATTCTGGATATCCTCCACTTTGATATCATCATGAATATCCAATCGGCTGATTATTTTTGACAACGAGCATAGATCCACCTGCTCATCAACGGACTGGAATGACTTGATGATGGCATTCATTATTTTGTCAAGCGAGAAACGCTCTTTTGAACCATCACGCTTGGTAATTGCAAAGTCTTTAATTTCTGTCATAAATTATCTTTTTTGAAAATTTTTTCTTTTAAATTTCGGAAAAACTTTCCCAAAAAGAAAATTTCCCCAACATCCGATAGTTTAACAAATGATATTTTCCAACGATTTTATATCGGATGCAAAGATAGTACAAAATCAAATATGTTGTATCAAGAAAGGGATAAAATTTTAGCTCAAAATCAAAAATAATAATTTGACAAAAACGGATTGTATGATTTCCGGAATCAGCAAAATACATGAACAAAAATCAGCATCGTACTGTTTATCATCATTTTAGGAAAATCATTTAAAGGAATCATTCAGCCACTATTCTCATATAAAGCATGATTTCAACATATTCGTGCCATCCGTTTGTCAAACACCGGAATCATTAAAAGACACTTTTGAGGAAATTTGTTATTTGTCAATACCACACCATCAATCCTACACGTACAAATTATAAAAAATATAAAATGTTTTTTCACTTTAGATTACCGGCAAGGTAAACCAACGGATCATTCAGAGACAACAATTATTTCCATTTTTCATCATCAACATTATTCTAATGAATCATATTTCATAAGATGTTTAATGTAAGTCTGTGTCGGAATGAAAAGTTTTTATTATTTTTGCATCATATATAAACACTGTCTCAAGAGCACAATCACATCGATTTGTCATAACAGACAATCCCTATTCAAACAAACAAGAATATCACACACTGATAATGAAAGATTTTAATACCGAAGACCATTCAAGCACACGGCCACTGATAAGTTTCATCATAACGACATACAATCTGCCGACATCACTGCTGAGCGAATGTATCAACAGCATACTTGCACTATCTCTCAACGAGCATGAGCGCGAGATAATATTGGTGGATGATGGTTCGGCGGTGTCTCCGTTGGAGGGGTTGAAGGATTTGCAAAACAACATCTTGTTTATCCGACAGACCAACAAAGGACTTTCCGCGGCCCGAAACACAGGCTTAAAGTTGTCCACAGGTTCGTATATTCAGTTTGTAGACGGCGATGACAGTCTGATACGCATCCATTACGAACATTGTCTGGACATTATCCGATACAAGGAGGCGGACCTGGTATTGTTTGATCTGACATCGCAACAAGAAGGCAACCTCCCCGACACATTCAACGAACCGTGCAGCGGTACATCATATATGCAGAATAACAATATTCGTGCTTCGGCCTGCGGATACATCTTCAGACGTGCTATTTTGGGAAAGTTGCGATTCAGGGAAGACATACTGATGCACGAAGACGAAGATTTCACACCTCAGTTGATGCTTCGGGCCGAAACAGTGTATAAAACCGATGCCCGAGCCTATTATTATCGCAAACGTAGCGGATCGATAACAACAAAGTCGACACCCGAACACGTGCAGAAGCGACTGACTAACATGGAAAACGTGATCTACCATCTGCGATCGCTCCTCGACACAATACCTCAATCCTGCAAACCGGCATTGAACAGGCGCATAGCCCAACTGACAATGGATTACCTATACAACATCATCGTTCTGACACGCAAGAAGAATACGCTCGACAATGCCATACAACGGCTTGAAGAGCATGGATTGTATCCATTGCCGGACAAGAAATACACGAAGAAATACGTTTATTTCAGAAAAATGATAAACAACAGAGTTTTACGAAACCTATTAATATTGACACTTCCTAAATGAGAATCTTGCTTATAGGCGAATACAGCAACGTGCACTGGACGCTCGCCGAAGGACTGAGAACACTCGGTCACCAAGTCACGGTGGTATCAAATGGTGACTTTTGGAAGGACTATCCCTGCGACATTTCGCTTCGAAGAACAGCCGGCCGTTGGGGAGGCATAGCATATATGGCCCGACTTTACAGCCTTTTGCCATCGTTCAGGGGATATGACATAGTGCAAATCATCAATCCTATGTTTCTGGAAATCAAGGCCGAACACATTTTTCCCATTTACAAGTATCTGCGCAAACACAACAGACGTGTCTTTCTATGCGGTTTCGGTATGGACTATTATTGGGTGCACACGTGTTGCACACACAAACAACTGAGATACAGCGACTTCAATATCGGCGACACTATGCGCACCAACAGCGATGCCCTGAAAGAGCGCCGCGACTGGATAGGCACGGACAAAGAGCGACTCAACAGATACATAGCAAACGATTGCGATGGCATAATCACCGGTCTTTACGAATACTGGACTTGTTACGACAGATTCTTTCACGACAAGACCTCATTTGTGCCTTTTCCCATAAAACCGAACACATCCCTATCATCATCCGAGATGGAAACACCGCAACGCGTCAAGGTCTTCATCGGCATCAACAAGTCGCGCAATGAATACAAGGGTACCGACATCATGCTCGCCGCGGCCGAGGATGTGCTCAGAAAATATTGTGACGATATGATTTTGGTGAAAGCCGAATCCGTGCCGTTCGCCCAATATACCCGGATGATGAACTCTTCTGATGCCATCCTTGACCAATTGTACAGTTACACCCCGGCCATGAATGCACTCGAGGCCATGAGCAAGGGTATAATCTGTATCGGAGGAGGAGAACCTGAAAACTATGAGATACTACATGAGAATGAGCTCCGCCCCATTGTCAACGTATTGCCCAATTACGACAGTGTGTATCAAAACATTGTGGGTCTCATAGCCAATAAGGACAAGATACCGTCACTCAAACGTCAAAGCATAGAATACATCGACAGGCATCATCATTATATCAAAGTGGCAAAACGCTATGAGGAGATATATGAGAGGGCCTTGCATTGAAAAATAAGTTAAATACGCTGTTGCTAAACTTTTTTTTATTAATTTTGTTTTTACTTACTATAAACATCACAAATGAAAAAGATATTATTGCTTCTTATATTATCTATGGTCAGTTTCTCCGCATTTCCACAAGCCAACAGATCAAGAAACAAAACCAAGACAAGACCGAAAGTTGTCGAAACGCCGGAACAAAAAGAAAGACAGCGCGCCAACATGCTGTTTGAAGAGATGCTTGACAACACACAAAAGGTAATGATAATAGACAGCGTGGTTGTAGACCGTGAAAAGGTGGCGGACATGATACCGCTGCCCGATGATTATGGCAGGATTGTGTCATACAACAAGTTCTTTAATACGGCAAAAGCGACAGACACGTATGTATACATCAACGGATTTGGAAACAGATGCTTCTATTCCGAGATGTCGCGCGACAGTATCTATCATATCTACACCCGTGACAACATCAACGGCCAATGGAGCACACCGCGCAAGATAGACGGTCTGGGCATCGAGTTTTCGGCCATCAATCATCCCTTTATGACATCAGACGGGTCAACCTTGTATTTCTCTGCAAAGACAAAAGAAGGCCTCGGCGGATACGACATCTACGTGACGGGATATGACAGCGAGAAAGGTCATTTCCTGCAAGCAGAGAATATGGGATTGCCGTTCAACTCGTTTGACGATGATTTCTTATACGTTGAAGACGACACACACGGCATTGCATGGTTTGCATCTACGAGACGGCAACCCGAGGGCAAGGCGTGTCTGTACACCCTGCTACGCTCGGAAACCAGACAGAACTACAACGCCGACGACATGGAGGACGACGAATTGAGCAACCTGGCATCTATCGTAAGCATACGTGATACATGGGAAAATACGCAAAAGCGACAAGAAGGGATGGCCAAACTGAAGAAGCTGTCCGAGACAATATATAAAAACAAAAAGAACGGGGCTGATACAGATTTCGTCATTGACGATGAAACGATATATCACAACGTTGACGATTTTTCGACCAACGAAAACAAAATGCTCTATGAGAGTATTCTGAAAAAACAAAAACAAAGAGAGGAGCTCTCTCTTCAACTAAACGAGATGCGCAAAGCATACCATTCGGCCTCCAAAACAGATCGCGCACGTATGTCGCAGACTGTACTCAAAGCCGAAAAGGATTTGGAGACGCTTGACAGCAATATCAGGAAAGACGTCAAAACTTTACGCAAAAACGAACTTCGGATAATAAAAAAATGATAATCTGACTGTCATAAAGCATTATTAACGACACGGTCAACCAATAACCAATAAAAATCTGAATTATGAAAAAGAAACGTTTTGCCGAATCCGAGCTGATAATAAATGCGGACGGAAGCATCTTCCATCTGCACGTGAGACCAGAACAGTTGGCTCAAAAGATTATTCTTGTAGGCGATCCGGGACGTGTAGACCTGGTAGCCTCACATTTTGAAAAGGTAGAAAGCACCGCCGAAAGTCGTGAATTCAGAACCAAAACCGGATATTATCATGGCAAAAGAATCTCTGTGATATCCACCGGCATAGGATGTGACAACATCGACATCGTGATGAACGAGATTGACGCTTTGGCCAATATAGATTTCAGCACACGCCAAGAGAACGAAACATTCAATCAACTGGAGATTGTGCGTATCGGCACATGCGGTGGACTGCAACCGTTCACACCGATAGGAACATTTATCTGCTCGGCCACATCAATAGGTTTTGACGGTCTGTTGAATTTCTACGAAGGACGAAATGCTGTCTGCGACCTTCAGCTCGAGAGGCATCTGACAAACCATTTGGGATGGAGCGGCAACATGTGCGCACCGGCGCCCTACGCCGTCAATGCCGATACCGAACTATCCGAACGGATATCTGGCACGGATATGGTGAAAGGTATGACCGTGGCATGTGGCGGATTCTTCGGTCCGCAGGGCCGTCAGTTGCGCATACCACTGGCAGACCCTCATCAGAACGAGAAAATAGAAAGTTTCGAATACCACGGTCGCAAGATTACCAATTTCGAGATGGAGAGTTCGGCTCTTGCCGGACTGTCTGCGCTCATGGGCCATAAGGCAACGACCGTGTGTATGGTCATTGCCAACAGAATAGCCGGAGAAGCCAACACGGGATATAAAAACAATATCGACGATCTCATCCGGTTGGTACTTGAACGGATATGACGATATGCAAGATGCCGACATGTTTGTCTGTGGAAAACGACCAATCGGACAAACATGTCGGTTGATATATAATAAATATGTGGATTTCTCGTTAGTTAATAGCAATCAGACCGACAAATGAGCAAAAACAGCTATTCACATATTCTAAAATACACAGGGCTATTCGGAGGGATCCAGTTCCTAAATATATTGATAGCTCTCATCCGCAACAAATTTGTTGCACTGATATTAGGTCCTCAGGGCATGGGACTGATATCAATATACAACTCGACGACAAACCTTATGTCCAATTCCACAAATCTCGGCATTCCGATGAGTGGAATAAAGAATATCTCAGAATCATTCGAGCAAGGAGATACGGAAAAGATAAACCAATCAGTCAAGCTCATACGTTCGTGGAGTATGCTCACTGCCTTGCTTGGCATGTTTGCTTGTATACTGCTGAGTCCTGTACTCAATGATGTCACATTCTCGTGGGGCGAACATACCTTGCATTTCGTATGTCTGTCGCCAATCATAGCATTGACGGCCATCACGAGCGGGGAAATAGCGATACTCAAAGGTACGCGACACTTGGGCAAGCTGGCCAAGATATCGGTGTATAATATCATTGGAGCGCTCATAACATCGGTGCCTATTTACTACTTTTTTCGCGATGCCGGCATCATCCCCTCACTGATAATCATAGCCGGCATACAGATGTTGCTGACCATCCACATGTCTTATCGTCTATATCCACCGGCAGTATCGCTGAGTAGAAATCATCTGAACACGGGATGCGACATGGTGAAACTGGGCATTGCCTTTGTTTTTGCGGGAATACTGGGCAGTGGTGCCGACTTTGCCATACGCTCTTTTCTCAATAATGCGTCATCGCTGGACACCGTAGGATTGTTCAATGCCGGATACATGATGACAATGACTTATGCAGGAATGGTATTCTCGGCTATGGAAACCGATTTTTTTCCTCGCCTGTCGGCCGTGAATGGAGAAATAACAAAGAGCAACACCATCGTCAACAACCAGATAGAAGTGTCATTACTGCTCATCGCCCCGATGTTGGTAACTTTCATTATAGGACTGCCGGTGATATTGCCATTATTGTACAGCAAGTCTTTCATGCCGGTGAGCGACATGATGAAAATCACTATTATTGCAATGTATTTCAGGGTAATAAAACTCCCGATAGCCTACACCACTCTGGCAAGAGGCGACTCCGGAGCATATCTGCTTCTTGAGGGCCTCTATGACATCATTGTCGTAATACTTACCGTCATCGGTTTCACTCACATGGGACTTGTCGGAGCAGGATTGGCCATGACCATCACAACGATTATCGATCTGTGCATCGTGATAGGTTTCACACATTATAAATATAAATACGTCATCTCGACATCTGTCATCAAATATCTATCATTGCAGCTCCCCGTTGGGCTGATGGCATTCGCCGCTTCGTTTATCGTCAATGCGTTAGTTTATTGGCTTATAGGAGGAGCTCTTGTCTTAATCAGTACCTTGATTTCAATCAGAATACTGCAAAGCAAAGTATCATTATGGAACAAACTGGTATCCAGATTCACTATAAGGAAACAGCAATGATTGAGGTATCTATTCTTGTGGCAGTCTACAATGCAAGCCGGTTCATTGAGAAATGCTTGCACTCTCTGCTCGACCAGACACTCAGAGAAATACAGGTCATCTGTATTGACGACAACTCCACAGACAACTCTCTCGAGATATTAAGACGCTTTGCCGGACAAGACAATCGCATTGACGTGATTCATCTCGACTCCAACTCAGGAGCAGCTCACGCCCGTAACGAAGGACTGAAAATAGCACAAGGCAGATATATCACTTTTGTTGATAGCGATGATTGGATAGCGACCGATGCCTTGCAACAGGCTGTCGATGTATTCAAGAGCAAACCAACAATGGACTGTGTATTGTTTGATGCCATAATGGTAGATGCCGTCAGTGGAAAGGAAGAGCCCTACCCCATGACGTTCTTTGACGATATGACAGGAAAACAGGCTTTCAAGGAGAGTCTGTCATGGCACATTCACGGACTCTATCTCGTAAGAAGCGACATACATAAAAAATACCCGTATGACGAAAGCTGCCATTCATACAGCGATGACAATACTACACGTCTGCACTATCTCAACAGTCGGCACGTGGGTTGCTGCCGCGGACGATATTATTATCTTCAACATGCGGCGTCGCAGACTCATGCCATATCGATGAATAAGTTCGAGCACATGAGGGCAAACCGGAACATGAGAAAAATGATGATTGAACTCAACATCGACAGCAAACTGATTGATGAGTACGAAAACACCAGATGGATTGTGTTGGTGGATACCTACATGTTTTATTTTATACACCGCAGGGAATTGACAAAAGCACAACGCCGTTTCGCTCTTTCAGAAATGAAACATATATGGGGCGACATAGACACGAGCAAACTGAAATATTCCTTACGATGCAAATTCGGATATCTGCCCCTGCGTCTTAATTGGTCGATGTTTCGCCTTCAGGAAGAAATATACTTTCTGTTAAAAAGAATCTTCGGTAGATAAAGCTGTCTCATTATTTCTTAAAAACAAAATAAACAGATAAAACCAAAAATATGAAAGCGACAAAATGATTCCACTTCAGCCCTGTTTTAAATGCTAAAACAGAAAAGAGAGAGAATATCGTTAATGTGATGACTTCTTGGATAACCTTAAGCTGGATAATATCAAACGGTCCGCCGTTTTCCTTAAATCCCAAACGATTGGCAGGAACTTGCAAACAATATTCAAAGAAGGCAATAGTCCAGCTAAATACAATAACACCAATCAATGGCAGTGAAGAGAACCAACTATACTCCTGACGCATTTTAAGATGGCCATACCATGCCAACGTCATGAAAATATTTGAGAAAATCAATAATAAGATAGAATAAAAACCTTGTGACATACAATAATACTTAAATCTTTTATAACAAATCTTTATCACACATAACTTGGACATCGTTCAGACTATGCCATAGACTGTAACGTGCCTCGGGATTGATCTTTTCGAGGGTATGCAAGACGTCGGTCATTGACTTGCGATTGGTCTTGTCTTCATACGGACATGTTCTGAGTTGTTGTGGAAAATTCATCTCGCGGGCATATCTTGAAATATCACTCTCATGTACAAGACATAAGGGACGGATGATGGTTACGGAGAATTTACTCATGTCAAGACGCGGAAGCATGGTCGTGCATCGTCCGGAAAAGGTCATGTTCATCAACAACGTGCACAATATATCGTCCATGTGATGACCCAACGCTATCTTGTTGCAATGTAGTTCCTGTGCTTTTTCAAACAACACCTTGCGTCGATACCACGAGCAGAGGAAGCAATGAGGCTTACCCGACTCCGCCCTATCATCAAACGACGTTTTCTCACAATAAAAAGGAACACCCAAACGTTCACAACAAACCCGTAGATACCCCACATCCGAGACATAATCTATATTCTTCATAACAACATGCAAGGCCACCAACGATATTCTCGGTTTGAATATACGCGCTCTCCGGGCCAACAATTCGAGCATTGTCAGCGAATCTTTACCTCCTGATAGCGCTACCAGGATTTTGTCACCATCTTCCAAAAGACCGTATTTCACCACGCCTTTTTTGAAGCATTGGTGGAGATGACGCAACGAATCTAAATTATCTGTCTCAACATCCATAGTGCAAAATTACTATCAATTTGATTATTTAAAGAAATAATTTGCCATTTTTCTCACCAACACCGTCCTCTAACAATCAAAAACCGTAAACACTCAAAATAGCTGTAGTCCCCTAAATACATTTTACCTTAAGAGCTTTTGAATAAAATATGGTTCATCCTACATTTGGATCATCCGAAATCTGGAGTGACGAAACGAAAACCATTGATAAACATGATA
>CAJKQX010000028.1 GCA_905202125.1 uncultured Prevotella sp. | reverse complement strand
CGCGAGCTGGGTTCAGAACGTCGTGAGACAGTTCGGTCTCTATCTATCGTGGGCGTTGGAGTTTTGCGTGGAGCCGTCACTAGTACGAGAGGACCGTGATGGACAGACCTCCGGTTTACCGGTTGTACCGCCAGGTGCACGGCCGGGTATCCGCGTCTGGTCGGGATAAGCGCTGAAAGCATCTAAGTGCGAAGCCCTCCGCAAGATAAGAACTCCTCATGAGGGTCGTCAAAGACGATGACGTTGATAGGGTGCAGGTGTAAAGACGGTGACGTCAAAGCCGAGCACTACTAATTGCCCGAAACTTTCTGTTGAAGACTTATTCTTTGAGTTGTGTGCACAGTTTATGCTTGTTTCCGTCAAAAGAGTTACGTGCATGTAATGAACTGAGATAAGAGATAATTAAGTTACATGTTTCGTTAAAGAAATTATGGCGGTCGTAGCGACGGTGTCCCACCTCTTCCCATCCCGAACAGAGAAGTTAAGCCCGTCAGCGCCGATGGTACTGCAATGCAATGTGGGAGAGTAGGTAGCCGCCCCCTTTTATTAATAGAAACCTCCGAAGAGTGAATACTCAACGGAGGTTTTTTTATGTCTCATTTTTAAAGTGTAATAATCTTAGTTTATAATTTTTACAAACTTGTTATGTTTGTAAATTATTTTTATTATCTTTGTAGCCGTACAATAGACAATAGCCATAATATGACTGAAAGTGACGCATACAACAGATTGACGAGCTGCGGTATCAAACCGTCTGTTCAAAGACTTGCCATTATGCAGTATCTTTTGTCTCACATGACTCATCCTACTGTTGAGGAGGTTTATCAAGGATTAATTCGTCAGATTCCGACTTTAAGCAGGACAACTGTTTACAATACATTACGTTTGTTTGCCGACAATAATGCAGCTAATATGATAACCATTGATGAACACCGAGTATGTTATGATGGCAATATTAATCCGCATGTACATTTTTACTGCAAGTGCTGTAAAACCATTTCAGACATTTATGAAGGAATACCCGTTCCGAATAATCTTTGCGCCTCCGGTAATCAAGTGGACGACATACAAATATATTATAAGGGAAAATGTAGTTCGTGTCTTTTAAAGAAGGAGAAAGAGCCGTTTGGTTAATGGGAATAATTTAAAACGTTTGGTGAAAATTTTTATTTAATATATATTTATCATTACTTAAATATCAGATCTATGAAGAAAAAATTTATTTGCACTGTTTGTGGATACATCCACGAAGGTACCGAAGCACCAGAGGTATGTCCGGTATGTAAAGCTCCGAAATCAAAGTTCAAAGAGCTTGATGAGACCGCAGCCGGTGATTTTGCAACTGTTCACACTCTTGGAGCTGCTCGTCTCGAGAATGCCAACGAAGAGATGATCAAAGATCTTAATGATCATTTCAACGGTGAGTGTGGTGAAGTTGGAATGTATCTTGCCATGAGTCGTCAGGCCGATCGCGAAGGATATCCTGAAATTGCAGAGGCCTTCAAACGTTATGCATTCGAAGAGGCTGAGCATGCCAGCAAATTTGCTGAGCTCTTAGGTGATGTGCTCAAAGATACGAAGAGCAATCTTGAGGCTCGTATCGCGGCTGAGCGCGGTGCATGCGAGGATAAGTTCCGTATCGCCAAGAATGCCAAAGCAGCCGGTATGGACGCAACACATGACACTGTTCATGAAATGGCAAAGGATGAAGCTCGTCACTGCGCCGGTTTCCAGGGACTGTATAATAGATATTTCAAATAATATCAATATTTTGCGGTAAGATAATGGCAAACATTAAATAAGTGTCGTTGTCTTGCCGCTTTTCTTTTATTGTATTTCCGGTTATTTTTTATTCTGGCACTCCGGACAGATACCTTTTAACATTTGGTTTATGGAATGCAAAGTGAATCCTTCAGGCAAATCCATATGGTGAACATGTATGGAGTTAAGACAATACACCTTTTTGCATTTTTCGCAATAAAAGTGAGCGTGAATATCATCATCGAAACAAGCCTCTTTGGCGTGACATATTTCGTATCTTACAACGCCATTGCCATCTTCGAATGTGTGTAGCACGTGATGTTTGACCAACAGGGACAACACTCTGAAAATGCTTGATTTCTCCAGTGTGCGCAGGTCTTGTTCCAATTCTTTCAGATTGAGCGGTCTATCCTTGCCTATGATACTCTTCAAGACCAGGATTCTATTGGATGTTGGTTTTATCCCCGCATCGTTAAGTATTGATATTATCTGTTCGTTGTTCATCAATCAATTGTGTATTGCCCAATACATGTGACATGCAAAAATACCAATTATCTTTGTTTTGGCAAAGCAAAATATGATACAAAATGATTTTGACAACAGGTTGCAGAAAATAAATATTAATTTTGTGGTCAACTTAGAGGAACAAAATTAAAAAAGATATGGAATTAGTCAATTCATTATTATTTATGCTCAATGAGATGTCCCCGTACATTCTTTTGGGCTTTCTTATTGCAGGTCTGATGCATGCCTTTATTCCGCAAAACACCTTTGCAAGACATTTGTCCGGCACCGGTTGGCGTTCGGTCATCAAGTCTGTATTGATTGGCATACCGCTACCGTTGTGTTCATGTGGCGTTTTGCCCACGGCCATAGCCATGCGTCGCAACGGCGCATCCAATGCCTCATCCACCTCTTTTCTCATTGCCACACCACAGACAGGAGTAGACAGTATTGCCGCCACCTATTCGTTGCTTGGTCCTGCTTTTGCCGTGATACGTCCGATAGCAGCGCTCATTACAGCCTTTTTGGGTGGTCTTGCCGTTGGCCATAACGAAAAGCCCGTCAATAACATCCAATATGTATCGATGCCCTCTGAGCACAAATCAGATGACAGTATGCTTCACAAATGCCTTTCCGCGTTGAAATATGGCTACATCGATCTTGTCGGCAGCATCGGTGGATGGCTTGTTGGAGGTCTTATCATCGCCGCACTCATTACGGTGTATGTACCGGCCGATTTCTTCTCTATCATGGGCAGTTATCCGTTTTTCTCAATGATAGCAGTGCTCATTGTGGCCATTCCGATGTATGTATGCGCCACCGGTTCCATCCCTATAGCCCTGTCGCTTATGCTTAAAGGCCTCTCACCCGGTACCGCATTGGTACTGCTTATGGCCGGTCCGGCCGCCAATTTCGCATCTTTTGCCTTGATATCACGCGAGATGGGACGCAAGTCAGCCATCATCTATCTCGCTTCGATTATTGTAGGAGCAATGTTTTTCGGGTTGACAATAGACTATCTGTTGCCGTCAGAGTGGTTTGTTCCGAGCATGATGCATGTCAACTGTGCCCACGATCATACCGCACATGTATTCAGCCTTATCTGTTCGATTGTTCTTGTTGCGTTGCTGATAGTAGCGTTCGTAAGACAATACATTCAAAGTCAAAACAAGACCGTAAGCTCTGCAACACATGAATACGTGGTCGGTGGTATGAGATGTATGCACTGCCGTGCAACAGTGGTTGATGCCATCAAAGCAGTTGAAGGAGTGACAAATGTCGATGTTGACCTTTCGTTGGGCAAGGCCATTGTAGAAGGCAATCACAATGCCGCCGATGTGATAACTGCTGTTCGCAATGCCGGTTTTGAGATTGAGAAATGATTACCGTCTCATTTATCCCAAATCGGTCATTAGAGTTCATGGCAGTTTTGGAGATTATATTTGTTGTATTGCGACCGTATTGTCGAAGGCATAGCGGGCTATGGCGAGACAAGACGGGAAGCAAGACGACAAATAGAAGCCCAAAACGCGTGAACAGACAATATGATAATCATCAATCATGCCCATTGTCGGTCTAATGACCGATTTGGGTTTATTGATGAGGCATAATATAAAAACTGACAGAGACTGTGTCGAATGAGAATTTTCAGACACAGTCTCTGTGGTTTTAAGTGTATGATTTTTTACAATCCGATGTCTTCCAATATGCGGTCGGTTACTCCCGATTTGTTCTTTACATAGTCAAAAGCCTTCTTGCCACACTCCTTGATGGTGCTCTCGTCGGCGATGAATCTGTCCATGTGTGAGGCGAAATCGTCATATCCGTTGATTTCAAAAGCTCCGCCTACGGTCAATAACTCTTGTGCTTCCTGAAATCGCTTGTTGTTAGGACCGAATATCACGGGCATTCCCCATACCGCAGCCTCAAGCACATTGTGTATGCCTACGCCGAATCCGCCGCCCACGTATGCCACGTCTCCATAACCGTAGATTGAAGACAGCAGTCCGAAACAGTCTATCAGTATACACGTAGCCGATGCCGCCTCCTCGGGAGTCGTGCGTGTGTATCTCACCACTTTTCCTTGTGCCAAGGCTATTATCTTGGACAGATGGTCCTCGCTTATCACGTGTGGAGCCACAATCAGTTTCCAGTCCTTGTGCTCATCAAAGTATTTCAAGAATATCTCTTCGTCCGGCATCCAGCTTGATCCGGCCACAAACACCTTGTTTGCGTTCTTCTGCATACCGTCCTCGCCATTAATGAAAGCCTCGATTATGGGCAGTTTCTTGTGTTCTTCCTTTATCTGCATGACACGGTCGAAACGTGTGTCGCCAATCACGGTGACCTCTTCCACTCCGATTTTTGCAAGCAACTGTTTGCTCTCCTCGTTTTGAACGAAAAACCGGGTGAAACATTTCAGCACGTGAGCATATCCTTTGCCATACCATTTGAAGAACACCTGTTCGGGGCGGAAGATGCTCGACACACTGTATACGGGCACACCACGATGATGCAGAATGTGCAGATAGTTGTACCAGAACTCATATTTGATGAAGAACACCATTTCCGGCCTTATCGTCCGAAGAAAACGGCGGGCGTTGCGAATTGTGTCGAGCGGCAGATAGCACACGATGTCGGCACCCTTATAATCCTTGCGCACCTCATATCCCGAAGGAGAGAAAAATGTGAGTAGAATCTTGTATTCAGGATGCTCGCCCCGTATTTTTTCGATGAGAGGACGACCTTGCTCAAATTCGCCCAGCGATGCTGCATGAAACCACACGTAACGAGCCTGCGGATCCACCTTTTCTTTTAATATATCTATTGTGCGTCGCTCGCCCTTCCACATCTTCCTCACTTTCTTGCTGAAGATGCTACAGACGGCCACGCCCAGGAGATATAAAAAAATTATTATATTATACACAACCACTGATATATTTTGTTTGCCCCGTAAGGTAAAAGTATTTTAAACGTTTATTTGAGCACTTCAATGGCGCGACGCAGACGCTGCAAGGTCTCTTCTTTTCCGAGAAAAGCCGATATGTCGAACATTCCCGGACCCTTGCCCTCACCCACGAGAGCCAGACGGAAGGCGTTCATCACGTCGCCGAGCTTGTATCCGGCCTGTTCCACCCATGACATGACCACCGGCTCCTGTCCCTCGATGGAGAAATCGTCGATGCCCTCGAGCACTGTTGCCAGTTCGCCCATCACCTTCGCCGAGTCTTCTTTCCAACGTTTCTTCACGGTCTTGGCATCATATTCCATCGGTGCGATGAAGAAGAATGAGCACAGGGGCCACAGCTCTTTGACGAAATTCACGCGGTCTTTCATCATGGCCACCACCTCGGTGATACGTTCCATGCTCTCGTCGATGCCGTTGTTGGCCACTATCGGAGCAAAGAGCGATGCTATTTCCTCATTGCTCTTGTGCAGGATGTATTCATGGTTGAACCAGATGCCTTTCTGATAATCGAAACGCGCTCCGGCCTTAGAACATTTCTTGATGTCGAACAGGTTCACGAGTTCATCGAGAGTGAAAAGTTCCTGCTCGGTGCCCGGATTCCATCCCAGCAGTGCCAGGAAATTGACCACAGCCTCCGGGAAATAACCGCTTTCCCTGTATCCCGATGACATCTCTCCGCTCTTAGGGTCGTGCCACTCGAGCGGGAATACGGGGAATCCCAGTCGGTCGCCGTCTCTCTTTGACAGTTTGCCTTTGCCCTCGGGCTTAAGCAGTAGGGGCAGATGAGCGAATACCGGCATTGTGTCCTCCCATCCGAAAGCCTTGTAGAGCAGCACGTGCAGAGGTGCGCTCGGCAACCATTCCTCACCGCGTATGACGTGAGAGATTTTCATGAGATGGTCGTCCACGATGTTTGCCAGATGATATGTGGGCAGTTCGTCGGCACTCTTGAACAGCACTTTGTCATCGAGGATGTCGCTCTTTATCGTGACGTCGCCTCTGATCATGTCGTTCACGTGCACCTCCGTTCCCGGTTCTATTTTGAAACGCACCACGTACTGCTGACCGTCGGCTATACGCTTGTCGGTCTCTTCCTCGCCCAGCACGAGAGAGTTGTTCATCATCATACGTGTGTGGGCGTCATATTGGAAATTCTTTATCTCCGAGCGTTTGGCCTCAAGCTCCTCCGGAGTGTCAAAAGCGATGTATGCCTTGCCCTCGTCGAGCAGCCGGTCCACGTACTTGCGATATATGCTTCGTCTTTCGCTTTGGCGGTACGGACCATACTCGCCGCCGAACGACACACCCTCGTCAAACTTGATACCGAGCCATCTGAACGATTCTATGATGTATTCCTCCGCTCCCGGTACAAAACGATTGCTGTCCGTGTCCTCTATTCTGAATACGAGGTCGCCGCCGTGTTGGCGCGCAAAAAGATAGTTATACAATGCCGTACGCACACCGCCGATGTGCAACGGACCTGTGGGGCTGGGTGCAAAGCGCACCCGGACTTTTCTGTCTGACATTGAATAAAAATGTTATATTTATTGTATAAATTTTCTGCAAAAATACTACTTTTTTCCCAATCCTATGCTTTTTTTTATTACTTTCGCAATACAAACGGAATAATACGATTAACACAATGAATATTTTTAATAACAAGAGAAATAATTTGTGGCAGAACATACTGATTCATTTGTCACTCATTGCTGTCACCGTGTCTGTGATTGTGTGGTCGCTGCCGCGCACCGAAGGCAAGCATTACCGGTATGACATCGGCAAACCGTGGTCCTATGGCACTTTCATCGCCAAGTTCGATTTTCCCATCTACAAGACCGACGAGGTGATCAGGCAGCAGGAAGACTCCGTACTCAGGTCGTACCAGCCTTACTACAACTACGACAAGAATGTGGAAAACATCCAGTTGAAGAAATTCTGGTCTGATTTTCACGACGGTTCCCATGCTCTCTCCACACAGTATATGGAAATCATAGCCGACCGTCTCCACAGCCTTTACAGTTCGGGCATCATGGATACGCCGGAATACAACGAGATGCACCGCGACTCCACCGCCATGATACGCATCGTCGACGGCAACAACGCACAGGCCTTCGGACTGGACAATCTCTTCTCCACCATGTCGGCCTACGAGTATCTCTTCAAGGACGAACGTCTCGAACCGCTCCGCTCCGCTCTCCAGAAATGCAACCTCAACAATTATATCGAGCCCAACCTCATATACGACAAGCAACGCAACGAGACAGAGAAGAGCGACCTGCTCAGCAGCATACCGCCGGCCAGCGGCATGATGATGAGCGGACAGAAGATAATCGACCGCGGCGATATCGTCGATGAATACACCTACCGTGTGCTCGACTCGTTCGAGCGCGAGATGCAACGGCGCTCGTCGTCCTCGCTTCAGTTCACCACCACCATCATCGGACAGATCATCTTCGTGACCGTCATGGTCGTGCTCTTCACAATGTATCTTGTGCTGTTCCGCCGCGATTATTTCAGCAAGACGCGCAACATCGCCATGCTCTACACCATGATCACACTCTTTCCGATAATGGTGTCGTTCATCATCCGTCACAATTTCTTCAGCGTCTATATCATTCCCTTTGCCATGGCGCCTATGTTCGTCCGTATATTCATGGACTCGCGCACGGCCTTCATCACCCACGCCACGATGATTCTTGTGTGTACTGCGGCCGTCAAGTATCAGTACGAGTTTATCATTATCCAGCTTGCCGCAGGCCTCATAGCCATCTACTCGCTCCGTGAACTTGTGCATCGTTCGCAGGTGTTCAAGACGGCGCTGCTTGTGTCGTTGGGCAGCATCACGGTGTTCTTTGCCTTGCAGATGATGCAGGACACCGATTTCCCCATGATGGATCAGGAGATGTACTATTATTTCGCGGTCAACGGAGTGTTGTTGCTCCTGTCCTATCCGCTCATGTTCATCATCGAGAAGACATTCGATTTCACGTCCAACATCACTCTCTTCGAACTCTCCAATACCAACCGCGGACTGCTGCGCGACCTCAGCGAGAAGGCTCCCGGCACCTTTCAACACTCCATTATGGTAGGCAACCTCGCGGCAGAGATATCCAACCGTATCGGGGCCAACAGTCTGCTCGTGCGTACCGGGGCACTCTATCATGACATTGGCAAGATGGCAGACCCCGTGTTCTTCACCGAAAACCAGGCGGGCGTCAATCCTCACGAATCCATGCCCTACAAGGAGAGTGCGCGAATCGTTGTCGGACACGTCACCGAGGGCGTGAAGATGGCCGAGAAAGCCCATCTGCCCAATATTATCAAGGATTTCATCCTTACTCACCACGGCACAGGTGTGGCCCGCTATTTCTATATCAAATACAAGAATGAGAATCCCGACAAGGAGGATGATCCCGAACCCTTCAGATATCCAGGTCCCAACCCGTTCACTTGCGAACAGGCCATACTGATGATGACCGACGGGGTGGAGGCGGCCTCGCGTTCGCTCAAGGTGTACACCGAGGAGAGCATCAGTTCGCTCGTCAACCGCCTCATAGACAATCAGGTATCAGAGGGCTATTTCAAGGAGTGTCCCATCACCTTCCGTGATATCGAACAAACCAAGCAGATTCTCATCGAACGTCTCAAGGCCATCTATCATACCCGCATCTCTTATCCCGAACTCAAGGACAAGGAGAACAGCAAGACCAAGCGCAGAAAACGCAACTGGTGGATTTGATCCAACTTATTATGCATGTCAGTGTAGGGCAGCAACACTCTCCCCTACACAGATTGCATGTGCATGTTTTCCATCTAAAAAGTTAATAGATATTAAAATTTTCGGTCACTTACCGGAAAAACAGAACAATATTCATAACTTTGCGGCCAATTATTTTAAATATTATTAAGATGAATAAATTTAAATTTGCCTGTCTGGCAATATTGATGAACACTGTCTGCTCCGTTTTTGCAGGCGGTTTGCTTACAAACACCAATCAGAACATCCTTTTTTTAAGAAATCCAGCGCGTGACGGTGCCATCGGTATCGACGGCGTATACAGCAATCCTGCCGGTGTGGCTTTTCTGACCAATGGCTTTCATCTGTCGCTTAATCTTCAGAATGCACATCAGACCCGTACTATACTGACAGGCTATGGCGACCTCTTCAAATACAACGTGAACAGACCGGCCTCCGCCGACAACAACTATGTGCATCAGTTCAAAGGTGTGGCCGATGCTCCCGTCATCCCGTCTGTTCAGGCTGCATACGTTCGGGACAAATGGAGCGTACAGTTCGGATTTGCCATTACCGGTGGCGGCGGCAAGTGCGAGTTTGAAGACGGACTCGGTTCGTTTGAGGGAGTAGTAGCCTCCATTCCCGCATCTCTTCTGGCTGCCGGCATCAACAACAGTCTGGCTGCCATGGGCACACAGCTCACCGGCGGATACGGTTACGAGCCTTTCATGCGCGGACGCCAGTATTATTACGGATTCACACTCGGCGCTACATACAAAGTCACAGACAATCTCTCCGTATATGGCGGCGCACGTATGCTCTACGGCACGTCCAACTATTACGGATATGTGAAAAACATCTCCTTGCAGCAGAGCATAGGGGGACTGCCGTCAATGGTTTCCGCACCTGCATTCTTCAACAAACTGGCATCCACTCTCACTGAGGCTGCCGGACGTTATGATGCTTTGGGCATGACCGAAGAGGCTGCCGCCGCCAGAGCGCAGGCCGCACAGATGAACGGATATTCACAGATGACTGAGGACATCGAGCTCAACTGCGACCAGACAGGTTGGGGTATCGCTCCCATCATCGGTATCGATTATAAACTGGGCAAGCTCAATCTCGCTGCCAAGTATGAGTTCAAGACTCGTATGCGCCTGAAGAACAAGTCGGCCAACAGCCTCAGTGCATCCAACATAGCCATGCTCGACAAATTTAAGGATGGCAAAATCGTAGCTGAGGACTCTCCGGCGTTGCTCACCCTCGGTGCGCAATATGAGATTCTACCCTCGCTGAGGGTCATGGCGGGCTATCACCATTACTTTGATACGGACACAAGACAGTACACCGGCGACAAACTCGGCAACAGCAACGAGTATCTCGCAGGAGCAGAGTATGACATCAATAAGTATGTGCAGATTAGTGCCGGCTTACAGAAGACATCATACGATTTCGAGGACAGTTTCATGAATGACATCAGTTTCAATGTCAGCAGCTATTCTTTCGGTTTCGGTGTGGGCGTGAACGTCACTCCCAAAGTGAAAATCAATGCCGCTTATTTCCAGACCAATTACGAGGATTACGACAAGACAGAGACCTCAGGCAATATGACCGTGAGCAATTCGTTTACACGCACCAACCGCGTGCTCGGTTTAGGCGTGGACCTCACATTGTAAACATTATTGACTCTGCCTCAAGAGCAATTATATATCGGGATGACGAAAAAACCGCAAAGTAGTAATGATACTTTGCGGTTTTTTCGTTGTCTGACCCATCCGACATCGGCATTCATTCGCTCATTGTGTTTTTGCTTTTTTCTCCCGAAACTGAATATTTATGCATTCCAAAATGTATAAATATTCACCCTAACTGCCAAATTTAGGCAATCATTTCAAAATTAAAATCCGATGGGCGCAAATACGCGAGTTTTGAGCTGTTTTTGTAAATCATTGATAAACAGAGAAATCACATCGCCGGCAAAGAGAATATCAGCAACCGTTAACACAAAAAACACCAAAAATCGTCAAAAATGGGGCAAAATCGGGTTCCAAAAGTGCCCGACTTAGGGTCCGAAAGGGGCCCTTTCGCATCCTAAAAGGGTCCCTTTTGCATTCCCGAAGGGCCCCTTTTGGAAATTCAAGGGAAATTATGTCTTATAAATCTTATAAATCTTATGATTTTCAAGCAGCATCTTTCTATTTTGCGATTTTGTTTTGTCAAGTTTTTTTACTTTTCAACTTGCATATTTATTCAGTTTGCCCTGTTTTTGATGCAAAAGATTGTCACTGAAAAAGTATCCACATCGACCTGTTCATCCGATGTGTCTTTATTTACTGTGGGTCCACATCGAACGCCACATCGACAGATGCAAACCTCTTGCTCCGGCTCATCGTCTTGTGCAGCGATAACAGATATTCGCGCACACGGGGCAGGTTGATGCCGTTTTCGAGTTTTATCACTATCTTGCGTATGCATTTGCTTTTCACGCGGGCGATGGCCGGGCGGTCGGGTCCAAGCACTCTTTGGCCCAAAGCCCGGCGCAGATGCGAGGCCATTTCGAGCGCGGCACGTTCCACGGTATCGTTCTTACTGTGGCGCAGATAGATGTAAATCAGACGGTAGAAGGGCGGATAGTGGAAGGTCATGCGTTCCTCCATCAGTTCGTCATAAAACGCGGTTGTGTCGTTGTGTACAATCTGCTGTATCAGCGGCAGCTTTGGGTTCTTGGTCTGCAGCATCACCAGTCCGCGTCGGCCTTTGCGACCTGCGCGTCCGCTCACCTGCGACATCATGGTGAAAGCGTTCTCGTAAGCTCGGAAATCGGGAATCGAGAGCATCGAGTCGGCGCTGAGAATACCCACAACCCCCACATTGTCGAAGTCGAGACCCTTGCTTATCATCTGCGTGCCGATGAGCACATTTGTTCGCCCCGAAGAAAAGTCGGATATCAGTCGGGAGTATGCGTTGCGTGTACGTGTGTTGTCCAGGTCCATGCGGGCCACACGCGTTTCGGGAAAGATGTCACGCACATAGTCCTCTATCTTCTCCGTGCCGAACCCACGTCCGTGCAGGTCGGTGTTGCCGCAGTTGGGACATACGTCGGGCACCGGGCGCGCGTGTCCGCAGTAGTGGCATGTCATGAGGTTGTCGGCCTTGTGCAGCGTGAGGCTCACGTCGCAGTTGTCGCACTTGGGTACCCATCCGCACACCTTGCACTCTATCATGGGAGCAAAGCCGCGACGGTTTTGGAACAGTATGACTTGGCGTCCCTCGTCCAGAGCCTGGCGCATGGCTGCCAACAGCGGAGGCGATAACGGACCGTTCATGAGACGCCGGCGCTGCAGGTCGGCTGTGTCGATGACGCGTATCTCGGGCAGTTGGATGCCGGCGTAGCGAGTGGTCAGCTTTATGAGTCCGTACTTGCCCGTTTGGGCGTTGTGCCATGTCTCGGCAGACGGCGTGGCCGTGCCAAGCAATACCCGCGCCCCGCACATCTTGGCGAGCATGATGGCCACAGACCGTGCATGATATTGCGGGGCCGGCTCCTGTTGCTTGAACGAGTTCTCGTGCTCCTCGTCCACTATAATCAGTCCGAGCCGCGTGAACGGCAGAAACACCGATGAGCGCACACCCAGAATCACGTCGAAAGGCTTGTCGGAGATTTGTCTGTTCCATATCTCCGACCGCTCTTCATCGCTGTACTTGGAATGATAGATGGCCATACGGTCGCCAAACACCCGTTGCAGACGGCTCGTGATCTGTACCGTGAGGGCTATCTCGGGCAAGAGATAGAGTACCTGCTTGCCACGGCTTAGCGCCTCCTCTATCAGGTGAATGTAAATCTCGGTCTTGCCGCTCGATGTGACACCGTGCAGGAGGACCACGCGTTTAGAGTCGAAAGTGGCGCGTATATTGTCTAAAGCAGTCTGCTGAACGTCGCTCAGGGGCTTGATGTTGTCGGTGGAATGGGTGGTGGTGCAGGATATGCGCTCCACCTCCTTCTCGTAGGAGCGGAGCAGATGTCTCTGCAGGAGCGAGTTGATGACGGGCGAGTTGCAATGGCTCTCATTTCTCAACTCTTCGTATGTCACCTCGTGCGGGTTGCATCCTGATTGGTTTTCCATCGCCGCGGCCCATCCGGACAGATCGAGGTAGCGCTCGAAGACCGCGCTTTGTTTGTATGCACGGCTCTTGCTGAGAATGTCGCGTACGTTTTGCAGAGAGCGGATGTCTGTCATGTTCTCGGGCAGAGCCACGAAGCGTTCGGTCTTGGGACGGAATCCTTCCTCCTTCTTCAGCATGGCGGGCATGGCGGCATTGTAAACGAGTCCGATGGGCGATAGGTAATAGTCGGCAATCCATCGCCAAAGGGACAACTGGATATCCGTGACCAGCGGTGTGGTGTCCAATATATCGATGATGTCCACCGTCTCGAAATCAGGTTTTTCACTGTGAACCATCGATATTATCCCCGTGTAGGTCTTGGTGCGCCGTAGGCTCACCACCACCCTCACACCGCAACGCACACGCGCCTCCAAAGATTGAGGCACGGAGTAGGTGAGGCATCCCTCGATGGCCAATGGCAGTATCACTTCGACGTACATATTGATTTTCTCTTATTGTTGAAACAAAGGTATAAAAGATTTTTGACATACCGCCGACTCTGTCGATAATCTTGTATCCGGGCAAGCACAATAAGAAAGCGTCTGCAAACAGAAATCCTTCCGCATGTTAACCCTTGGGATGTGGTTGCCGGGATGGATTTTTGTTTGCAGACGCCGAATATTCTTCAGGTCTTTCCCCTTTAAGATTCTCAGAAATAATAAGCCAACGCTATCTGCCATGCGTTGGAACGTCCACCGGACGAGGTGATGCCTTCGTATGTGGACTCGATGGCGTCTTTCAGTTTCACATCGCCTGTGCGGCCGCATGCTATATTGTAGTTGGCCGATAGTTGCAGATGTTTCACGAGCATTACACCGGCTCCCACATTGACGCTGAAATTTGATTTTTTCAGCTTCCACTGAGCCACTTGGTCATACAGGTTCTGGTCCTTGTCGCCAACGTTGAATCCAAACTGCGGTCCGGCAAAAAGATAGATGCTGGCTATCGTGCCCAATCCCCAGCCATAGCGGAGGTTGATGGGTACGTTGATGGATTGTGTCTTGAATGTCTCCGACTTCTCTCCGTCGACCGAGAGCTTGGCCTCGCGCTGGTCGTAGAGTGCTGATGCGTCGATGCCCAGACCTACCACGGGAAGCTGGAACAGCACGGTAGGACCGACAAAGAAGCCCGTGCGGTTGTCCGCACCAAGCACATCCTTGCTGAAACTCATGTCTGTGACATTCAGACCGCCTTTGAGTCCCAATTTGATTTGTGCTCCGGCAGTTGTCGCGAATATCAGCGACAATGCCAACATAGTGATGGATAATATCTTTTTCATCTTTTTCTTGTTTTGTTTGTTGATGTTTTTTTACGTTTCAAATAGGATTAGTGACGCTCGCGCCTTACTGTCACACGTGCCGACGAACCGCCACCCGATGACTTGGACGAACTGCTGCGGCGTGTCTTCGAAACTGTGCTCTTGGTGCCGCCCGAGCGACGTGTCTTCTTCGTTGCTTTCAAAGTCTTCTTGTCCAGTTTGGCTATGCTGTCGGTAGAGTCTTTGCGTGCCACGTCGCCCCAGATGTTTTTCTCAAACGCTTTGAGCTCACCCTCTATGCGTTTCTGCTCCTTGCTCATGGCCGAGTCGTTGGGACAATACTGTGCGAGCGTCTTGCCGAGCATGTTGGTGGTCTTGTATATCTTACCCTTGTACATGTTCTTGGTGAAATAATCGTCGATGCTCATTGTGGCGGCATTGTTAAGATTGCTTGTCATGATGGTCTGCTTGGAGAGATAGGGTGCCAGTTCGTCGTACTTGATCCAGAACAACGGGTAGGATGTGGCGGCATCGCCGAAATCGTCTTCACGCTTGAGGATAGGGCACAGGGCGATGACCTTGTTGTGGAATGTGGCGGAGGTCTGGTCGTAGTAGGCCGACTCCTTCACATAATAAGCTGTCACCTCGCGCGAAGGTATGTCGCTGTCGTCGATGCGTATGCCACGGTCGGTGCGCTCGTAGAAGATATGGTAGTTGTCGAGAAGCGAACGGAGGTTCACCTTCGAACTCTCGTCAAAGACCTCGTTGCCGTCGAGACGATACTCGTAGGCGGTGATCGAGCGGCGCATCACCAGTTTGAATATGTATGTGAACAGGTTCATCTGCGATCCCAATGGTTCCACCGGATAATACAATCCGGCGTTGGCATCGAGATTGAGGTCCAATTCGCGGTAGATGTCGCGGCGCCACACCACGTCTTCGTCCATCTTGGCCTGTGTGGGGAAGGATATCTGGGCACGTGTGGTAAGACTGTTTGCTGATGAGCTTTCGGTCTTTTGCTGCTCCTTGCGTCTTGCAGCCGGCTGGGCGCTGATGGTCTCTGTGAAGCAGACTGCAAGCAGTATGAACAAAATTTGTTTCATATATCGTTATTGCTTTGTGTATTTCAGACTTTCTGTAAAAACTATCATTTGATGATCACCTCCATCGAGCCCGGCAGACGGCGTGTGATGCCGTCGGGACCGACAGCCGTCACGCGCGAGATGTAGAAGCGTTTGTTGCGAGCCAGTTTGCGGAAGGTGTCTTTCTGACGTTCGGTGAACGAGGCTCCGTTGGATGTCATCGGCACGGCATTACCCATATTGTCGAAGAACACGGTCTCAAAACTCTGCACACGGAACTGTATGTCGAGGATGCCGTCATCGATGGCGGCTTTCACTCCGTCAACGCCCATGAGCGACGCTTTGGCGATGCCTCCCTCTTTGAAACGGTCGGTGCCTATTTGGAGATATGCTGTCGGGTCGGGCAACTTGCGTACGCGGAACACATATTTTCCCATCTGTCGGCTGCGTCCGTTCTGATTGGCGGCCACCGTTATGGTGACATCCTGACCCACGGTGGACGGGCGGGCGATGTAGCGTCCCATGCCTATCGAGCGGAAGGTGCCGCCGGTCATTGTGGCCGAAACGTTCTGGAGAGGTACACCCGGGATACTGATGCTTATTGGGTTTTCGTATCCGGCATACAGCACATTCATAAGGTCGGCCGACACGGTGGCGCTCGGACCAACCACGGTGTATTTCTGTGTGAAATCGCGGCGTATTACCTCGCCATTGCCGTTTTTCATTGTGATGTATCCGCCGAACGAGTGTTCGCCCACACCTCCGGCTGTGAATTTGTAAGTGTTGCCGCTTATCTTTCGGCCGCCTACAAATATCTCGGGGTGCTGGGTGGTGTCTACGGCCGCCATCACTATCTGTGCCGAGAACATGTCGCCGCTGATGACGGTGCGCGACTCGGGAATGACGTAGGCGCTGAGCTGATTGACGCGGATGTCCTTGACGTCGATATTGGATACGAGAGTATGCAACACCTCACCCTCGGCGTAGCGCACGTCGCTCTGCAGTTTGGACAGCATGGTCACCACAGCGGCCACAGGCATGTCCTCGAACATGTATTCCTGCCAGTTCTTGCCCATAGTGTTGGCTTTGGCGGGAATTTTGGTGGTGAGGTTGTTTTCGATGTTTCGGCGCTGGGTCTCGTCGGCTACCATCGTTACTATGCGTGTGCGGTATCTGTTGATGGCGTCAAACAGTCGTTTGCCCTTGCCAGTGCCGGGTGCCAGCATGACGTGGGTCGCTGCTTCGAGATCGTCCTTGCGGTTGATGTTGGCTACATCGCCATCAGCGCCATCGGCCTCCTTCACTATCTCCACTTTGAGTTGCTGCGCAAAGTTGTATAGTGAGTCGCTCATCCGTTTCACCTCCATCGCCTTGTCAAACCATTCCTTCACCTTTTGCGGATTGGATTTCATCTGATCGGCAAAACTGCCATACAGTGCCTCGTTCTCCTTTGTCGAGTTGGATGTCGTGCGGTTTATGCTTTCTTCAACAATAGAAAAACCATTGAGCACCTCGGTTGAAACGTTCAACGCAAGCATGGCCATGAGGACGACATACATGAGGTTTATCATCTTCTGGCGGGGCGATACCGGTCTTTTTTTTATTGCCATTACTTATTTCTTTTTACTTTACATGATGTAGAGCCGGGCAGTGGTGCTGCTCCGGCCGATACTACTGGTTTGCGCCTGCGTTTGGTGCTGCGGCACGCATGTTCACCGTCATGGCTTCTATCATGCGTGTGTAGATGCTGTTGAGCTGCTCTATCTGTGCGGCCATCTTGCGGCTCTGCTCGTTGATTTGGTCGATGGTGCCAATCTGCTGACTTGCACTCTTGAGCTGCATCTCGTAAACGCGGCAGATGCCGGTGAGTGTGCGGTTGAGCGTTTCCATCTCTTCGCTGTCGCGGGTGAGCCGCTCACTCTGTTCTGATACCTTTTGGAGAGTCTCCGTGAGTTTGTTGAGCTCGTCAATATAGTTGCTCTGGGCCTCAATGAGTTCGGGATTGACTGAGCTTTCGCCAAGCACGACGTTAGTGCCATTGCTATCGGCCGGTGCAGGGGCACCGGCGGCTGCGGCTACCTGTCCTGTTGCGCCATTGCCGGTGATAATCACCGTGCCACCAGTGGTCTGGATGTTGGGCGCGGAGGATATGGGCTCTTCGCTCATCTCCTCGTCATCGATATGTGTGGGCAGTTCTTTGCCTATGGCTGTCTTGTCGAACGGTCGGTCGAAGGCCGAGATGAAGAACACCACAACCTCGGTACCCATGCCGACAAACAACATGATGTTGGCTCCGTCCAGGTGGGTGAGCTTGAACAGTGTACCAAGAATTACGATAGATGCTCCCCAACTGTATGCGTAGTTGAGAAATGTCTGCCCGGGGACGCTGTCAATCCATTTTTGCAGACGATACACGATATTAAAACTGCTGTATTCTGTCATTTTTTCTTACTCTTTTTCTGTTTTCCACTTGATGTTGTCGCAAGGCTTCTGACGCATCTGAAACCTATGTATGAACGCGGTTGGTTCTGATATTCCCATGTGCGCCATGCTGAACGGATGTATGACTCGGGGTCTTTCCACGAACCGCCGCGCACACTCTTCTTCTTGAGCTTGTAGGGATCTTCTTTTGCGGCGTTGTAGTCCAGCTGCGGGTTGAGGTCGTTCATTGCCTCCACTCCCGATTCGGTGTATATCGTGCTGGTCCATTCGGCCACGTTACCGGCCATATCATATAGTCCGTTGGTGTTGGCAGTGTAGATGCCCACACGGCTGGTGATGAGGTTGCCGTCTTTGGTGTAGTTGCCGCGGTCGGGCTTGAAATTGGCGAAGAAACATCCGTCGCCGTTCTTCACATCTTCGTTTTCCCACGGGAATTCCGTACCCGATTTGCCGCGCGCAGCATATTCCCACTCGGCTTCGGTGGGAAGACGGTAGCGCTGTACGAATCGTGCTTCAGGGCCGAGGCCTTTCAGCAGATAGTCAGTGCGCCATGCACAGAAGGCGTTGGCCTGTTCCCAAGTGACGCCAACCACCGGATAATCGTTGTAGGCGGGATTGGAGAAATAGTTGCGCAGATATACTTCGTTCTCCGAATTTTGAAAATCGTTCACCCAACATGTTGTGTCGGGATACACATTTACAATATAAGTGTTGAGGAAATCCCACGGTCCGCTTAAGGGTCGGTTTATGGTCTCGCGGACGATACGTCCTTCGTCATCTACGTAAGCCGTGTCTTTGGATATCATGACCACCTCGTTGGGGTCCACAGTGATGTCGGTGTTGAGGTTGCGCTCCTCGGGATTAAGACGGTTGCGGCGTAAGGCGGCTGCGGTGTAGTCGTAGATCTCGTAGCGATAGTTGAGCTGACGGTAATCCAACATCTTCTCGCCGGTCACCGGGTTGGTGGTGTACACGCTCTCGATGGCGCGCAGTTCGTCCTCTGACGGTTTTCGCGGTATGGGTTTCTTCCAGTTCAGATGTGGTGTCACAGGTTCGCCGTTTTTGTCCTCGGTTATCATGTATGTCTCATCGCCGCCGTATGACGGGTCGGCCAGACGGGTGCGGATAATGCTGTCGCGCACCCAGTAAACGAACTGCTTGTACTTCGAGTTTGACACCTCTGTTTCGTCCATCCAGAATCCATCTACTGAAATGTCTTTCACCGGAGTCTGTTTTCCCCACAGACTATCTTCTTTGTCAAGGCCCATGTGAAGATATCCTCTGTCGACTTTTGTCATTCCGTAGGGCGCTGGCTCGTTGAAGGCACGGCCGCCGATACCTACCACCTCGCCTCCGCGTCCGGTCGTTGTGGTTCGTCCGCCGAAACATCCGACAAGAGCTATGGACAGTGAAATGACACATAAGGTCAAAATAACATTTTTAATTTTATTCATACTCGTCTTATAGTATTCTTACACTTTTATGTTTGTTCTTTCCTTTTTTTATAAGATTGATGTCCATCTGATAACCCAGAAACAGTTCGTGACTGCCATTGTCGGGCGTAATGGCCGAGGTGTACATCTCGTAGCTGTATCCTAAGATGACTCCGTGCACACTGCCGCCGACCAGGAATGTTATCGAGTTGTCGGGACTGTAACTCAGTCCTCCGTACATTGTTTTTTTATCGTTGCGATATATCAGTCGGCCGGTGATGTCGGCTCGATAGGTCACACCGTCGTATCTCACGAGCATAGAGGGCGCTACTGTAAGAAACGGGTTGCGTAGTTTAATATTGTATCCGCCCGTCAAATAATATGTAGGATCGATTTGCAATTCGGAGCGTTCCAACGATATGCAGGGCGAATTGACATGCTGCACCGACACGCCCGCATACCACGGACCGTGTGTGTAGTACAGTCCCACGCCTAAGTCGAGGCCGCTGCCGTCCACCTTGCTTGTCGGGAGGGCGTTGTCTCCCGACTCTTCCAAGTCGAGTCTGCTGCCGTCGAAACCTTCGCTGAGCAGTCCCACGCTGATACCACCGCTTATCATTCCACCAAATAACTTGTGCTTGTAAGCGTACTGTACGGCCAGTCGTTGATGGGTGAACAGACCGATTTTGTCGTTCATGAACTGCACTCCGGCTCCGTGAAGACCTTTGGCAAAATAGAAAGGGATGTCGGCCGATGCGTACATGGTCTGAGGGTTGTTCTCAAAGCCCGCCATTGCCATTGCGTAAGCCGCCGTGACATTCAGTTTTGCTTGTTTGCCTACTGCGCCCGCGTTGAACGATGGCTCCATGTCGAAATAGTGGCTGAACGCCACGTCATATTGTGCTCGCATCGCGCAGGACACAAGCACAGACACCATTGTTATTATAAGTCTTGACTTAAACACTATCTTATAACGCCGCTTTAGCTTTTTTATTGTTATACAGATGGTCGGAATTTGATGTTTAGTCGGAATTTTGTTGGGTATGGAGTGTGGTAGGAGGTTTAGTAATTGTAATAGGAGTAAGAATTGTAGGATAAGTTTTGGGACGTGAAACATTCGCGTCCCAAAACTTTTATTATAAGACTTATAAAATTTATAAGACTTATATTATAAGAAAATACTTTCCTATCTTCTTAAGACCTTCTTCTTCTCACCATTTCGTGAGACAATAAACAATCCTTTTCCCGGATTGTTCACTCTTTGGCCGCTGATAGTGTAATACTCTTCTTTTTCGCTGAAATCTGTTCCGATATTTTCAATGTCCGCCGTTACGTCATCCTTTGTGATTGGTCGTATTATCGGGTCGTTGGTCATCTTGAGGGTCTGGCGATTGCCTTTTCCTGTGAATTGCATTGTTCCGATATATGTAAGACGATCGTGTACTGCGGTCTGCGAGTTGTGTGCATGGAAGGCTATGCGCAATTTTCCTTCTTTATCAGTGAATATGGTGTGATGGCCCGTTCCTACGAGATCCTCCACGCGGCGCAGCACCGGATTCAGATATTTCTGCCATTGTGGTTCGCTCAGTGATGTGGCGGTGGCACATCCCACGGCGTAGTCCTGACTGTTGTAGTCGTTGGCCGAGTAGGTGAGAAAATATTTATTGCCTCTCTTCACCATGAACGGTCCCTCGCACACACGTCCCAAGAGATTCTCCCAGGAAAGAGTCACATTGATACATTTTTTCAATGTCGAGGCTTTGGGTGTCATGTAGTCGTCTTCCAGCTCGCACATCCAGATGCAGTTGCCATCGGTGAAACGCACGAAGAAGAGATATGCCTTATCGTCATCATCGAAGAAGACGTGCGAGTCGATACATTTCTCATCACCCAATACATCGTTCATCTGATAGGTGCCTTCCTGCGTGAATGGACCGAGAGGCGAGTCGGATGTTGCCACGTACAGGTGCTCGTTGGCCGAGTAGTACATATAGTATTTGCCGTTCTTGTGATACACCTCCGGTGCCCAGAACCATCGGTCTTCTGTGGTGTTGGCCTTGTCGAGAGCCAGCCCTTTCTTCTCCCAGACATAAAGGTCGTCGGATGTCCATACTTCGATGCCGTTGGCGGCATGAGTGCCATAAGCGTAATAGGTATCGCCGTCAAGCAATACGTATGGGTCGGCCAGTGGCAGTTTGCTCTTTGTCCCGTCTGCCATTGCGTTGGCGCAGAACAAGAATAATGTTGTGAGTGTGGTAAAAAATAGCTTCATATTCATCAGTTAATTCTTATTAGTGCACAAAAGTAAATAAAAAACTTCAATTATCGTGCCGATGATAATTGAAGTTTTTGCTTATTTGTTGTCTGTACATGCTTTTATCGTATCCGCCACACGTTTGGCCGATGTGACCATGATGTTGCTCTCGTCGGCATCCTTGTCGCCCATATACACATCGTGGTTGATGTGTCGCATCATGCTTTTCTGAGCGATGCGGGCAGAAAAATGAAACTCGTCGATGCCCGTTTCTTCGTATATCCTATGTATGTTTTGTTCGTTCACTCCGCATCCCGCAAGTATCTTTATCCTTCCTGCGGCCTGATTGTGGAGATGGGCGAGTAAGGGAATACCAGCCTCGGCAGTAGGCTGTTGTCCCGATGTGAGTACGCGGTCAAATCCGAGGTTGATGATGTCCTCGAGTGCCCTGTGTGGGTCGCGGCAATGGTCGAACGCCCTGTGAAATGTCGTCGACATCCCTTCGGCATACGTAAGAAGCCGTCTGCAGGTATCGATGTCAATATCGCCGTCGCTTGTCAGACATCCTATTACGATGCCGTCGGCGCCCAACTGTCGTGCTATCTCAATGTCCTCTGTCATGCGCTCCACCTCGAGCGGAGTGTACAGGAAATCGCCGCCGCGCGGTCTTATTATCACATGCAACCGTGTCTTTGAGAGCAGTCGACGCGCTGTCTTTATCTCTCCGTATGATGGAGTGGTGCCACCCTCGGGTATTCCGGCACACAGTTCCACGCGATCGGCGCCTCCCTCCTGCGCAGCAAGACAACTCTCCACGCCGTTGGCGCATATCTCGAATGCGATGTTCTTCATTTTTTGATGATTGAAAGTCTGTCTTAATGTATGTTGTTTATCACGCGGGCCATGCGTTCCAGACCCTCAATCATTACAGAGCGCGGTGTCGCTATGTTTATTCTTACGTATCCTTCGCCCGCTTTCTGTCCGTACATCGTACCGCTGTTGACCAAGACATGACCATCCTTGAGCAGTTTTTCCGTCAGTTCATCGGACGTCATGCCCGTGCTGCGGATGTCTGCCCACACCAGATAGGTGCCTTCGAGATGTGTGATGCCTATCTCGGGCATGTGCTCATCAAAGTATTTTCGCAGTGCCAGATAGTTCTCGTGCAGATATTCGTTCAACTCATCGAGCCATGCGCCGCCCTCGTTGTATGCCGCCTGAAGGGCTATCACACCGAAAGGATTGACGTCGCATATCTCGTTGATGTTTATGGCTCGGTCAATCTTTTTGCGTGTCTCGGCATTGTTGGATATGATATTGGCTATTTGCATGCCTGCGATGTTGAACGCTTTTGTGGGCGAGTTGAATGTCACCGAGTTGTTGAGACAGTCGTCCGATATCGATGCGAACGGTGTGTACTCATGTCCCGGCATCACCAGCTCACAGTGTATCTCGTCGCTTATCACTGTCACACCGTGGCTGAGGCAGATGTCGTTCATCCTTGTGAGTTCCTCGCGTGTCCATACCCGTCCGGCAGGATTGTGCGGATTGCACAGCAGAAACACCTTTACGTCCGTGTCCGATGCCTTGCGTTCGAAATCCTCAAAATCTATTTCGTATCTGTTGTCTTTGTAGACAAGAGGATTTTCCGCCGTACTGCATCCGTTGTTGCGTATGGAAGAGAAAAAACAATTGTACACGGGTGTCTGTATCAGCACCTTGTCGCCAGGCTCTGTCAGTGCCTTGATGGTGGCCGATATGGCCGGCACCACTCCGGATGTGTACAATATCCAGTCTGTGGCGATATGCCACCCGTGGCGCTCGTCAAACCATCTCGTGATGGCATCGTAATAACTCTGTGGCACGATGGTGTATCCGAAGATGCCATGCTCCACTCTTCGGGCTATGGCCTCAGTGATGCACGGCGCTGTCTTGAAATCCATGTCGGCCACCCACATCGGTATGACATCGGGGTCGGAGGCCGTGTCCCATTTCACGCAGTTGGTGCCGCGGCGGTGGTTTATTGAGTCAAAATCCATATTGTCTGTTTCTTTTTGGTTGATGATAAATGTCGGTCCGGATGACCGTTATTTCTTTGTTGTTATTTTGCAGTCGGCCGGTTGCAACACGTTTTCGTCTATTGTCACCGACCCAATGCTGTCGGCCACGATGCGTCCGCTTGTGGGGTTCTTGATGTTTTCGATATGTCCGCGTATGTCGGCCTGTACCGTTGAATATTCGAAAGCCCTGTCGCATGCGGCGTCAAACGTGCAGTTCTCGAGCACGAGTCCATCGGCGTAGCACAGCGGTTGCTCGCCCGAGATGTGGCAGTTGACCAGTCTGAGGTTCTTCGAGTGCCAACCCAGATATTCACCGTCGAGCCTTGAGTCGTACACCGTCACATTCTCCGTCTCCCAGAAAGAGTCTTTTGTCGTGATGTCGGCATTGCGTATCTCTGCGTTTTTCACATATTGGAACACGTACTTAGCGTCGCTCTTCAGTCCGTCCACCTTGATGTTGCGGCATCCCATGAACGGGTAGGTGCCGTCGTGCAGTGTCACGTCGTGCAGTGTCAGGTTGTCGATATTCCAAAATGTCTCGTCGGCGTCGTTGATTATCACGTTGTCCAACTCTACATTTCGCATCTCCCTGAAAAATTTAGGGCCGTCTATCACGCAGTCCTTCATCTTCATGTTGTATGAGTACCAGATGGCCGAGCGCGATTCGGGAGCGAAATAGCAGTTGGTTATCACGCTGCCGTCCACGTGCCACCACGGATATTTGCCGAAGAAACGGCAGTTGTCGGCCTCGATATTGCTGCAATGCTTGATGGCCGACTCTCCGTCGGTGATTGTCACGTTTTCCAGTCTTGTGTCGTGGCATTCGAACAGAGGACGTTCCCCTTCGAATGATTTATCTTTTATCGTTTCCATGTGTTTGTAAATTATTCTTTTTCTGATGCAAAGTTACAAAAAACGTGCCGAAACGTTGTAATCATATTACGGATAAAACTACCCCGATAACTGTAATTTGTTACATCAACACAACAAAAGATGCCGGCAATGAACACTCATGCCGGCATCTTTTATATTTGTCTCATGTGTCTCTGAGAATTAGAGGTTCGGGTTCACCTTGCTCCATTCAGCGATTGGCGGCACGATGTTGAGTGTCACCAGTTCGTCGCGCATCTTGCACAGGTGCTCATAGCTTGCGTCGAGCTTGGCATTCTCCTCGTCTGTACCCTGCGGCACGTTGTAGTGAGCGCCGGTGGTGTCGAGCGTAGTGTCCATCGCCATCATGATGTTGTTGTACTTGCCGTTGTTCACGTATGTACCAACGGGGAAACGGAATTTCTCGCCGCCCATCACCGAACGTATCATCTCTACCGACAGATAAGCCGGGCTCTGGAATGAAGAGCGTCCGCGCAGCTCGATGATCTTGGCACCGCCCTGTGTCACGTCTTTTTTCATCTGCTCCCACTCTTCGGCGCTGAATTCCTCTGTGCCGATGATGTCGCTCAGTTTCTTGCCGTCGATTGTCACGTGCGATCCGAATACGGCCATCTGCTCACCGTGACCTCCGTATGTGGCGCATCCTTTCACCTCGCTCTGCATCACACCGAACTTCTTGGCCAGTGCGCTTTGCAGACGAGTAGAGTCGAGGGCTGCCAGTGTTGTCACCTGTGAGGGTTTCAGTCCTGAGTAAAGCAGAGTGACAAGACCGGTCAGGTCGGCCGGGTTGAAGATGATGACAACGTGTTTCACGTCCGGGCAATATTCCTTGATGTTCTTGCCCAGACCCTCTGCTATCTCGCAGTTGCCTTTGAGCAAGTCTTCGCGTGTCATGCCTGCTTTGCGGGGTGCGCCACCTGAAGAGATGATGTATTTGGCGTTGGTGAATGCTTCCTTAGCGTCTGTGGTTGCTGTGATTTTCACATCACCGAAACCGCTCTGGCGCATTTCCTCGGCCACTCCCTCGGGTGAGAATACGTCGTAAAGACAGATTTCACTTGTCAGACCCATTGTCAGGGCTGTTTGAACCATGTTTGAACCGATCATTCCGGCTGCACCTACGATGGTCAGTTTCTCGTTAGTTAAAAATGCCATAATATTAAATATTGTATGTTTGTAAAATTTGTATGTTTGTCTTTTCTTTATGTCCGTTTACATCCGGCACATTATTATCCATATGCAAAGATAATAATTTTTGAATTATCATCCTTATTTATCGTGTTTTTTAAGTATTGTTTTCTTAAAATACCTTTTTCTCCACCCTGCAAAAAAAAAGATAAGAAATAATATTCCTTATCCTTTTTGTTCTTATCGGTCCAAATCCTGTTACGGATTTTGTTTCCTCCCTAAATGTTTTCCGGGGCGGACGTTAATTTTTATCGCGAATGGCAAGCCGGACGGATGCGTCAGAAGGAGACGGCCCTTTTATCGGTTTTGTGATTGGCGTAAGTGCAAAAAATAATTTAAAAGAGGGACTTCATTTATGAATTTCTTCTATCTTTGTGGATAATAATCCGAACGTTTCGCAACGTGAAGGGTATATAATCGTCCACATTAAGAATGAATATAAACAAAAAGGATATGGGAAATATAATCAATGAACGACTGGCGCAGTTGCGCGCCGTGATGCGCCGCGAACACCTGGCGGCATACGTGATACCATCCTCCGACCCGCACAGTAGCGAGTACACACCGGCGCGATGGCAAGGACGCGAGTGGATCAGCGGTTTCGATGGGTCGGCAGGCACGGCCGTGGTCACGATGCACAGTGCGGCGCTATGGACCGACTCGCGTTATTTCATCGCGGCGGAGAACCGGTTGGCCGGCACAGAGTACGTGCTGATGAAGGAACGCATCGAGGGTACACCCTCTGTGGCCCAATGGCTCGGAACGGAGCTGTGTGACAGCGATTCCACCGAGGTGGGCATAGACGGCATGTGCAGCAGCGTATGCGATACCGAATTGCTCATAGCCGAACTGCGTAGCAACGGCGGCCTCACCTTGCGCACCAATCTCGATGCCCTCGGCGAGATATGGACCGACCGTCCCGCCATCCCCGACACGCCCGTGAGGTTGCATCCCATGGGGTATGCCGGAGAGACATGCCGCAGCAAGATGGACCGGTTGAGACGCCGGCTGCGCGCCCTCCATGCCGACGGCATGCTCGTGTCGGCGCTTGATGATATAGCGTGGCTACTCAATCTGCGTGGCGATGATGTGCATTGCAATCCTGTGTTTGTGGCCTACCTCCTTCTCACGCCCGCATCGGCCACCTTATATATTAATAAGGTGAAAGTGCCGCGCGACATCGAGACCTATCTGCGAGCCGAGGGCATCGATATCGATTCTTACGACAATGTGGCACACGGACTGCGCAGATACAGGGAATACAATATACTGCTCGACCCCGCCGAGACCTCTTACACCCTTTCCCGACAGCTGACACGCACCACGACGCTGAGGGCTCCCTCGCCGGTGCCCGCTATGAAAGCGGTGAAGAACGCATCCGAGACAGCCGGTTTTCACACAGCGATGATACGCGACGGAGTGGCGATGGTGCGATTCCTGATGTGGATAAAGGATGCTGTGGCGCGCGGCGGACAGACTGAAATCTCGGTGGCCGACAAACTCGCGGCCTTGCGCGCCGCCCATCCCTCGTTTTGCGGATTGTCGTTCGACACCATCGCCGGATATCAGGAGCATGGCGCCATAGTACACTACGAGGCTACGCTAGACACTGATGCGCTACTCCGTCCCGAGGGTCTGCTGCTTCTCGACAGCGGTGCGCAATATGTCGATGGCACAACCGACATCACACGAACGGTGGCACTGGGGCCTGTGAGCGACCTGCAGCGCCGCGTATACACGCTCGTACTCAAAGGTCATCTGCAACTGCAGAACCTCAAGTTTCCCGACGGTGCCTCCGGTACTCAGCTCGATGCCGTGGCGCGCATGGCCATGTGGCGCGAGGGTATGAATTTCATGCACGGCACGGGGCATGGAGTGGGGGCTCACCTCAATGTGCACGAGGGTCCGCACCAGATACGCATGGAGTGGCGTCCCGCACCATTGCATGCCGGCATGACCGTCACCGACGAGCCCGGCCTGTATCTTGAGGGCCGTTTCGGAGTGCGTACGGAGAACATGCTTCTCGTAAGGGAATACCGCGAGACGGAGTTCGGCCGTTTTCTCGAGTTCGAACCTCTCACGCTGTGTCCCATCGACAAGTCGCCCGTCATCGTCGAGATGCTCACAGCCGACGAGCGCCGCTGGCTCGACTATTACCACCGTATGGTGTACGAAAAACTATCCCCGCACCTCGAAGAGGATGAGCGTAAGTGGCTGAAAGAAGCCTGTGCACCGATTTAACCCAAATCAGTCATTAGACCGACAATGGGCATAAATGTTAGTTATCGTAT
>CAJKQX010000027.1 GCA_905202125.1 uncultured Prevotella sp. | reverse complement strand
CAAAACACGTGAACAGACAATACGATAACCATCATTCATGCCCATTGTCGGTCTATGACCGATTTGGGATAATCTTGCGATATGACGATATTCCACCGAAAAAACTTTGAAAACAAGTGAATGATTTCAAGTATTTTGTTTAATTTTGCCACATATTGTTGCCCGTATCATCCTGTAACAAAAGTTTTTACACTCTCAGACCGATGGTGGAGAGCCATAAGAGCCGATGCCGGACATAAAATAATAACAACCCAAACTATATTTAAAACCTATTTATGAAAAGATTTCTATTATCATTTGTTGTGATGTTGCTGGGTCTGCACATGATTGCAGGGCCGGTGACCAAAGAAGAGGCACTCTCCTCGGCCCGCAGCTTCATGTCGGGTCGCGGCGTGACCATGTCGACAGGTAAGCAAGCGGCTTACCGTGCCGTGCGCAAATCGGCCAAGACGACCGACAACGCCTATTACTATGTGTTCAACGTCGGCGAAGACAAGGGTTTCGTCGTAGTGTCGGGAGACGACCGCACGGAGCGTATCCTGGGCTATACCGACTCGGGAACGTTTGACATGAACACTGCTCCGGAGAACATGAAAGCGTGGTTGCAGAGCTATGCCGACTACATCAAATATCTTGACGACAACAATATCGTCGTGGAAAAGGGCGCCAACGCCGCACCGCGAAAGGCACAGAAGGCCAAACATGCCGTCAAACCTCTCGTGAAAAGCCGTTGGAACCAGGGCGACCCGTACAACCTGTTGTGCCCCAGATACTACAAGGATGACGGTACGCAGGGCGACAGAAGTGCCACGGGATGTGTGGCCACGGCCATTGCGCAGGTGATGTACTACTATCAGTGGCCGCTCAGCACCGTGGGCATGATACCGAGCTACTCGTTCACCAGCGGCGCAGGCAAATCCATCTCGATGAAATCCATAGCCAAAGGCACGAAGATAGACTGGAACAATATGACCGATACCTACTCGGGCGCGAGCACCGATGCGCAGAAAAAAGCTGTGGCCGAGCTGATGCTCTATGTGGGCACGGGCGTGAAGATGGGCTACGGCCCGTCGTCGGGCGCAGGATTCTCGGAAGGCATAAAGGCGCTGGTGAGATATTTCGGATATGACGATGGCTCGCACGTGGAATACCGCGGCAATTACAGCATCGACGAATGGACCGACCTGCTCTACAACGAACTGGTGAACAACCACCCCATAGCATTTGCCGGTACGGCGTCGGGCGGCGCACACGCCTTTGTTATCGACGGATATGACGGTGACGGACTGTTCCACCTCAATTGGGGTTGGGGCGGCGGTAGCGACGGCTATTTCCGTGTGGAGATACTCAATCCGGGCGACAACAGCGGCATAGGCTCCAGCTCGAGCAGCGACGGCTACTCCATGGGTCAGGAGGCCATCATCCTGCGCAAACCCGACAATGTGCCGTCTGATGACAACATCATGATGACCATCAACAACACAAAAATACAAAACAACAGAATAAACAGCGACTATATCAACTGGAGCGGTTCGACCAACAGCTTCAATTTCGGCATCGGATATGTTGCCGAGGACGGTACGCTCGTGCCAATCGGCAACACAAGCACAGCCAATGATCTCGGCACCAACTATTATCTCAATGGCGAGTACGGCATCTCGGGACTGCCGGCCGGCACATACAAGGTGGTGCCGATAAGCAAGACCACCAAATCGAATGTGTGGAAGACCAGTTTCAATATCAAACGCAAGTATATCATAGCCACCGTCAACGCCAACGGCACATACACCTTGCAGATGTATGAGACTGCCACCAACATGAACGTGGAGTCGATAACCTTCACGGGAGACAAGGTGAAAGGCCATGAGCAGAAGGTGGACGTGGTGTTCAAGAATATGGCAGAGGAAGAATTCTACGGCGAGATTTATATGTTTGCCAGCAAGACATCCGACAAGGGATCGCAGGCCAGCCGCTCGGCCGTGTCGCTCAAACCGGGTCACACACAGACCATCACCTTCTTCTTCAAACCTTCGGAGACGGGCACATATAATATATGGCTGACATACAACGGCAATGGAGACAACGTGCTGCCTGGCGGCCAGACCACGGTGAACATCGCCTCGACGGCCTCGTCGGAGACCAAGAACATGCAGGTGACGGCATTCAATTACAGCAACGTTTCGAACAATACGCTCTATGGCGGCATCATAACCGGCACATTGAAGGTGAGGAACAACGCCTCGAAAACATACGACGGAACAGTACGTATCGGACTGTGGAAGGGTGACATAGGTGTGAACGCATTCTACGGCAATGGCTCTGTGACGGTGCCTGTAACGGTGGCCGCCGGTCAGGAGCAGACAGTATCCTTCGCCTTTGAGGGCCAGGAATGTGACAAACAGTATGGCACCAACGTGTCGTACGGCAGTGGCGGCGAACTCAACGGCGGCGGTCTGGCCCACGTGGTACAGATGCGTCCGGGAGTGGTGACATACAAATCGGACGGTAGCAAGGTGGCCGTGGCCCCCAACAGCTCGTTCAATGTGACAAGATACGTGGTGGCCGTGGATATGCGCGGCATCTCGCAGGTGAGCAGCGTGAACACATCGCTCTCGCCCAATGCCCTCTATTTCTTTGACGAGGGAGCGTCGCTGCCCGCAGGAGTGGATGCCAACAAGGCGGTGATAGGCCACAGTGCCGGCGAGATCAACCTCACCGACGATGCGGGATTCGTCTCGCCGGTGGATTTCACGGCCGACAAGATAACCTACGTACGCACCATCAAGAAGGCCGGCAAAGGTTCGATATGGGAGACACTGGCCCTGCCGTTCGCCCCGACCAAGATCATGGTAGACGGACACCGTCTGGCTCTCAACAGCGAGAACGGTATGTACATTAGAGAACTGAGCGAAGTGGGTGATGACGGCAAACTCGTTTTCGAGGATGTGACGCATATGGAGGCAAACGTGCCTTACATCATATCGGCCTTCGATCCGGTAGAGGGCAAGACCGTATCGTTTGAAACTACCAACGCCGAGGTGGCCGCCACGACCGACAGCCGTAGCGTGGCCGGTACCGACAGCTACTCTTACTATGGCACGTTCCATACTTTGAAATCCAAACAGATTTATGCGCTCAACACCACGGGATCGGCATTCGTGTACAAGAGACAGACCACGCAGATCAAGCCTTACAGCGGATATTTCGTGACCAAGTTGCCGGATGACATGAAGGTGACGACCCTCTATATCGACCGTGTGGTAACCGACATCACCGGAATCGACAACAACGCCGAGACCACTGCCGACGTATATGCCATCAACGGTGTGAAGGTGGGCACGGCCATCATCAACGGCGACCGCATCGTGCTGCCGGCACTGCCCAAAGGCATCTATATTGTGAACGGACGTAAGATTGTGAAATAATAGGCCATCGATAGCCCCTGGGCATGTCCATACATCATGCCCGGGCTTTTTTTGCAGCAACGCTACGACATACGCAATGCAACAATAATTATAAATTAGAATATGAACGGAAAATACAAATTGCTTTTATCTGTGTGCATATCGTTGGCCACAATGGCTTCGGCACAGCAAAAGGACGGAGGCATATCTGCGGATATGCTTGACAAAATCGTGAGTATGCAGACCTCGGCCCCGGTGAACAAGGCCCTGTTCAACGCCATGGCGTCGAACAAAATAGACGACCTGGCCAAGAATTTCGCCAATCAGGGACCCGTGGACGGCTATTTCAGCAACGAGACACCGCGACAGAGCATCCACGACCAGAAGAGTTCGGGACGCTGCTGGATGTTCTCCGGACTCAACGTATTGAGAGCCAACTTTGCCAAGATGCATGAGGATACGCTCGCGGTGGAGTTCTCGCATGACTACCTCTTCTTCTACGACCAGCTGGAGAAGGCCAATCTCATGCTTCAGGGTGTGATAGACTGCGCACGGAAACCGATGGAGGACGAGCGCGTGAGATTCTTCTTCCAACATCCGCTGAGCGACGGCGGCACATTCTGCGGAGTGAGCGATCTGGCCGACAAATACGGACTGGTGCCCTCGGGAGTGCAGCCCGAGACATTCTCGGCAGAGAACACAAGCCGTATGGCGGCTCTGGTGTCGTCGAAACTGCGTGAGTACGGACTCGAGTTGCGCAAGATGGTGGCCGACGGCAAGAAACCCGCTGCCATCAAATCGCGCAAGACGGAGATGCTCGCCACGGTGTATCGCATGCTGTGTCTGACGCTGGGCGAACCGGTGAAGGAATTCACTTACGCCTTCAAGGACAAGAACGGAAAGGCTGTGGGCGAACCACGCAGATATACTCCGAAGGAGTTTTTCAAAGCCACGGTGGGCAAGCAGCTGAGCGGTTCGTTCATAATGGTGATGAACGACCCGCGCCGCGAGTATTACAAGACGTATGAGGTGGAGTACGACCGTCATACCTACGACGGACAAAACTGGAAATACCTCAATCTGCCGATGAAGGACATAGCTCGTCTGGCCATCGCTTCCATCAAGGACGGACGCAAGATGTACAGCTCGTATGATGTGGGCAAACAGCTCGACAGACAGCGCGGCTATCTCGACACCGAGAACTATGACTACGCATCGCTCTTCGACACCACCTTTGGCATGAACAAGGCGGAGCGCATATCGACCTTCGACAGCGGATCGACCCACGCCATGACACTCACCGCCGTGGATCTTGACAAGGATGGCAACCCTCTGAAATGGAAAGTGGAAAACAGTTGGGGACCGGCCTACGGACAAGCCGGATGTCTCGTCATGACCGACAGATGGTTCAATGAATACATGTTCCGACTCGTGGTGGACAAGAAATATGTGCCGGCGGACATGCTCAAACAGTTCGACGCCAAACCGATAATGGTGATGCCCGAAGACCCGTTGTTCGGTACGGACATATAAAGATATTTGAATGTGAAAATATAAAAATGGGTAGGAAACGCCGTTTCCTACCCATTTGATTATGCTATTGATAAAATTTTTTATTTGATAGCATCTGCCAGTTCAGCGCCGGCTTTGAATTTAGCAACCTTCTTAGCAGCGATGCTGATCTTCTCTTTAGTTGCGGGATTGATACCTTCGCGGGCCGGACGTTCGTTCACGCTGAATGTACCGAAACCGATGAGCTGTACCTTTTCACCTTCGATGAGGGCGTTCTTGATAGCCTCGACTGTTGCGTCAAGAGCTTTTTTTGCATCGGCCTTGCTCATTTCAGCACCGGCTGCAATCTTTTCAATCAATTCTGTCTTGTTCATATTAAAAATATTAAGTAATAAAATAAGTTTCTTGTTTTCGTGATTTGTTTTATCCTACAAATGTAAAATAATCATTTTAGAAATCAAAAAAAAATTGGAAAAAAGTGATAAAATGATGAAAAAAAGTATTCCATACAGCTGTTTGTACGATGAAACAGATATTTTTTCGTAATTTTGCGCAACTTGTTTCAATATTTAATCGGAAACTTAGAATATGCGAAATATACCCGTAATTACAAAAAATCTGTTGATAATTAATGTCCTCGTGTATCTTGTGAACGAGGTGCTGGGCAGGGGACTGAATATGAATGATGTGTTCGGACTGCATTTCTTTCTTGCGCCCGACTTTCAGATCTACCAGCTGTTCACGTACATGTTCATGCACGCCGGGTTCATGCACCTGTTCCTCAATATGTTCGCACTGTGGATGTTCGGATGTGTGGTGGAGAATGTATGGGGACCACGCAAGTTCCTGATCTACTATCTCGTGTGCGGAATGGGTGCCGGACTGTTTCAGGAGGCGGCACAGATGCTGTCGTTCTCGCTCTTCGCCGGTGAGCACATGCAGGGCGTGGACCTGCTCACAGCGGCCCGACTGACGGGCGATGCGCTCAATACATGGACCACGGTAGGAGCATCGGGTGCCGTGTACGCCATACTGCTGGCCTTCGGAATGATATTCCCTGAGGAGCGCATATTCATCTTCCCGTTGCCCGTTCCGATAAAAGCCAAGTGGTTTGTGGTGCTCTATGCCGGCATCGAACTGATCCAGGCATTGTCTTCCTCGGGCGACGGCGTGGCCCATCTGGCCCATCTCGGCGGTATGGTGTTCGGATTCTTCCTCATACGTTATTGGCGCCGACATCCCGACAGCAGATACAACCGTAATGGCGGACGGCAGTTTTTCGACACTCTGCGCTCGTCGTGGCAGCAACACAAGGGCTCAGGTAAGTTCGGTTCCACACGCTCCACGAACGGCCAATCGACCACAACACACAATCCCGACTGGGATTACAACGCGAAGAAAAAGCAGCAACAGGCCGAGGTGGACCGTATACTCGATAAGATAAGAAGAAACGGATACGACAGTCTGACAAAGGATGAAAAACAGACTCTCTTTGATAACTGCAACTGATACGGAGGTCATCATACGTGAAGAGTATTGGAAAATTCACCCAGCAGATACTCGCCGGAGCCAATATCGCGCTCGTCGTGGTGATGCTGTTGGTCGGTCTGAGCGACCGCATCAATCCTGCCGGCCATCCCTATGTGGCCGTCATAGGCCTCTCGTTTCCCGTGTTCCTGTGTCTGAACATGGCTTTTTTGGCCATGTGGATATTTGTCCGCGTACGTATGGCCATCATTCCCGTGGCCGGATTCATACTCTGTTACGGCCCCGTGCGGACATACACTCCGTTTAACATCAGCCGTACCGCGCCCGACAGCACCATCAAGGTGTTGTCTTACAATGTCTATTCGTTCCACGCATGGACCGATATCGACGGACCGTGCGGTATCATAGACTATCTCGTGGAGCAAAATGCCGACATCGTGTGTCTGCAAGAGTGCAACACCGATCCTTACAGGCGGGCCCGCATGGACGAACAGATGGGACGGATCTATGCCTACAAGGACTCTGTCTCACGGGAACGAAACGTCGACGAACTCGATATTTACAGCAAATTCCCGATACTGCGCAAAGAACGCATCAGATACGAATCTCGCAGCAATCATTCCGCCGCCTTTTATCTGAACGTGCATGGCGACACCGTCATCGTGGTGGTCAATCATCTTGAGTCGATACGTCTGTCGGATGAGGAGAAATCCAATTTCAATACGATGATGCACGGACGCTTGAAACGCGATTCCGCCAAGACGGAATCGAGAAAACTCATCTCTAAAGTGGGCAACGCCTCAGCCGTGCGCGCTCCGCAAGCCGAGGCCGTGGCGCAATACGTGCGTGACCACCGTGACAAGAGTATTATCCTGTGCGGCGATTTCAACGACAGTCCCATCTCATACGCCCGCCGTACCATTGCCAACGAGCTCATCGACTGCTATGTGGAAAGTGGCAACGGCCCGGGAATATCCTATCACAACAACGGTTTTTACGTCCGCATCGATAATATTATGTGCTCGGACGACTGGGTGCCCTACGCCTGCAAGGTGGACCGGAATATCAAGGACTCCGACCATTATCCCATATCGTGCCTGTTGAAAAAACGGCACAATGGCGATAAATGATACTCATAATGCCTTAAAATCAAAATAATTAGGGCATAATTTTTCCCCAATGTGAAAAAAATGTTATCTTTGCACGTCTATACACTGATTACAAAATAACTAAAATAAACAAATTAAAAAATGCAGAACAAAGGAATTGTAATTGTAACAGCCGTCTTGTTGACGCTGGCAAGCCTTTTCTATCTGTCGTTCTCCGTGGCCACAAGCTATTATGACGGCCAGGCGGCAAAGATAAAGGACCCCATTGCACAGCAGGACTACAAAGACTCTGTGAAATATCTTGGTATTTATTCTTACCAGAAGTGTCTTGAAACACAGATCGGACTTGGTCTTGACCTCAAGGGCGGTATGAATGTCATTCTCGAAGTGAGCGTTCCCGACGTTGTGGAAACACTTGCCGAGCACAAGACTGACGCCGCTTTCGTGAAATCGATGAAAGAAGCCAAAGCCGAGGAAGAGGCCAGTCAGAAGGATTTCATCACATTGTTTGTCAACGCGTACAAGAAAAACGCACCGGGACATCACCTCTCCGAAATCTTCGCCACACAGCAGCTGCAAGGCAAAGTCTCTCCGCAGAGCTCTGACAAGGACGTGGAGAAAGTGCTGCGCGAGGAAGTGAAATCGGCCATCGACAACTCATTCACCGTTGTTCGCACCCGTATAGACAAGTTCGGCGTCGTACAGCCCAACATCCAGAAACTCGAAGGACAGGAAGGACGTATCATGGTGGAAATGCCGGGTATACGTGAGCCGGAGCGCATGCGTAAACTCTTGCAGGGTAGCGCCAACCTCGAATTCTGGGAGACATACAACTCCGAGGAGATCATACCGTATCTCTCGCAGCTCGATCAGCTCATGGCCAACGCCGGAAACGAGACTGCCGACACGGCCGCCGTCGACACAACGGCCGCAAAGACAACAGCTGCCGCCGAGACCAATCCCAAATTCAAGATCGATACCAAAGACGTGAAGGATGTCAGCAAGTCGTCTTCAAGAATATCCGAAGAGACCAAGAAACAGCATCCTCTCTTCTCCGTATTCTCTCCGACAGGCGCCGGTGCGCTCAGCGTGGTGGGTTATGCCAATGCTCTCGATACCGCCGCTGTCAACAAGATTATCTATTCGGCACAGGCCAAACGCGTGTTGCCATCCGACTGCAAACTGCTGTGGAGTGCCAAACCGGCCGACAACATCACAGTCAAGAATACATACGAACTGCATGCCATCAAGGTGACATCTACCAACGGACGCGCTCCGCTTGAGGGAGATGTCGTGGTGAACGCTTCCGACCAGTTCAATCATCTCACAGGTGCTCCCGAGGTGAGCATGGAGATGAATACCGACGGTGCTCGTCGCTGGGCCACTCTGACCAAGATGAATGTCAACAAGGCCATCGCCATCGTGCTCGACGGTTCTGTCTACTCGGCTCCTCGCGTGAACGGCGAAATCACCGGTGGACAGTCATCCATCTCGGGTAATTTCACCGTTGAGGATACCAAAGACCTCGCCAACACCCTCAGGTCGGGTCGTATGCCGGCTCCGGCACGTATCGTACAGGAAGAGGTGGTAGGTCCTACACTCGGTGCACAGTCCATCCAGCAGGGTCTCATCTCGTTCATCGTGGCTTTCATCATCCTGATGCTTTACATGGTGATGATGTACAATTTCATCCCCGGAATGATAGCCAACATCGCATTGCTCGTCAATTTCTTCTTCACCCTCGGTATATTGACCTCCTTCCAGGCCGCACTCACAATGCCGGGTATCGCCGGTATCGTGCTCACGCTCGGTATGGCGGTCGATGCCAACGTGCTGATATACGAACGTACGAAAGAGGAACTGTGCAAGGGCTTGAACGTGAAGAAAGCCATGGCCTTAGGATATAGCAACGCCTTCTCGGCCATCTTCGACTCCAACCTCACTTCAATCATCACCGGTATCATCCTTTACGTATTCGGAACAGGTCCTATCCGCGGTTTCGCCACGACATTGATTATCGGTATCTGCTGCTCGTTCTTCACCGCCGTGTTCCTCACACGTCTCGTTTACGAGAGCAAGCTCAACAAAGACAAGTGGCTCAACATCAAATTCGATACTCCCATCTCGCGCAACTTCCTCCAGGGATACAAGGTTTCGTTCATGGGAATGTACAAAAAGTCGTTCACTATCGCAGCCGCTGCCATCGTTCTCTTCGTTATCAGTCTCTCTGTCAGAGGTCTGAGCAAGAGCATCGATTTCACCGGTGGCCGCAACTATGTCATCAAGTTTGAGAAGGCTGTCGAGCCCGAGCAGGTATCAGCCGCTCTGCGTCCGCTGTTCCCCAACAGCACAGTGAGCGCCCTGGCACTGGGTACAGACCATCAGACCATCCGTATTTCGACCAACTATAAGATCGAGTCAAACAATCCGGAGGTAGACAACGAGGTGGAGAACATCCTCTTCAAGGGTCTCTCCGAGGCCGGACTGGTCACACAGGCCAATATCGATGTATTCAAGAATCCGGACGAGCGCGCAGGCGGTTCAATCATCAGCAGCGTGAAGGTAGGTCCGTCTGTGGCCAAAGACATCACCCGCGGTGCCGTAGTGAGTGTGATCATCGCCATCATCGCCATCTTCCTGTATATCCTCGTCCGTTTCCACAACCTGGCCTTCTCTATCGGTTCCACCCTCGCACTTGCGTTCGATGCGCTCCTCGTTATCGGATTCTACTCGTTGCTTTGGGATCGGGTGCCGTTCTCGCTCGAGATCGACCAGACGTTCATCGGAGCCATCCTGACGGTTATCGGATATTCAATCAACGATAAGGTGGTTGTCTTCGACCGTATCCGTGAGAACCTCACGCTCTACAAGAAACGCGACCTGCAGGAGTTGTTCAACAACTCGTTGAACGAGACATTGGCCCGTACCGTCAACACCTCATTGTCTACATTGATCGTGTTGCTGTGTATCTTCCTCTTCGGAGGTGAGAGCATCCGCAGCTTCTCGTTCGCAATGATTCTCGGTGTTGTATTCGGTACACTGTCTTCAATCTTCATCGCAGCCCCGATAGCTTACCTCAAACTGGGTCACAAGATCAAGTCCGAGTCCGAGCCCGTAGCCGAAGTGAAATAAGAAATATCGTGACCGTCCCTGTCACAGGGACGCAGTCATAAAGAAATATGAGAACCGCAGTTCGTCTTGAACTGCGGTTTTTTTTAACCCAAACCGGTAATCCCAAATCGGTCTAATGACCGATTTGGGTTTATGCCTTTTTATCCGCTGTCTTGCTTTCCGTATTGTCTTGACATATCCCGCTATGCCTTCGACAATACGGCAAACAATCCAACGAATATAAAGACACAAACGAAAGAAAATCTCTAATGACGATTCGGGATAAATGGAATCCATCAACACCCTCCTGCCGGATTCTTGAATAAATATGCAAAACTTTCTGTATATTTATACATGAAAATTCATCCAAACTCTCTGAGAATCGCATCATTTTGCACGAAGGATTTCTTTTTTGAAAATAATGCAGTTTTTAGAGCATCAACCCAACTGTCTGACAATCAATATTCTAACTCGTTTTGCAATCTGATTGTTTACATATTTTAACGCAAAATCCTCGTAATTTCGCCAAAAATCGGGCAAAATCCGGTACCAAAAGTGCCCGACTTGGGGTCCGAAAGGGGCCCTTTCGCATCCTGAAAGGGTTCCTTTCGCATGACGAAAGGGCCCCTTTTGGAAATTAGATATGTTCCTGTGGGTTAGACAACGGGTAATCTTAGGGGTATAGTTTTTCTATTTTGCGATTTTGTTTTGTCAAGATTTTTTACTTTTTGATTTGCATATTTATACAGTTTCGATGTCTTTTTGTGTATTACGTTGCGGTGACGCGATGTCTCGCGCCCTACGTTTGTGATTAACAAGGTATTGTGTTTGTATCACAAAAAAGCACCGCCACGGTGTGCGTGGCGGTGCTTGATATGTCTGATAAACCATCGGCTATCGTGGTCTCTTATTCCGGCATCATGATTACCGAGATATGGTTGCCTGCCTTGAGGAACTCGCTCATGAAGCGGCTGATGCTCTGTTCGGTCTGAGCCTCAACCGTCTTCTTGTAGTCGGTGTACATATCGAGGCCATACTTGCGGTATGTATTGATGGTGTTGAGCCAGAATCCGTTGGTCTTCGAGCGGTCGTCGATATTCTTGAGCATGTATTCCTTCACCTTCTTGAGCATATCGCCGTCGCATGTCTCGGCCATTTTGGTGATTTCCTCGTTCATGATTTTCACTGCGATTTCCTTCTTTTCCGGGTTCATCGGGCAGTTGGCAAACATCATGATGGTGTGCGATTTGTCTTCGCGAAGAGTGCTCATGGCCTGTGCTCCCACCGAGTAGGCTGCGCTCTCGTCCTCGCGTATTCTCTTGAGATAGATCATCGAGAGCACCTGTCCGGCGATGTCGGCCTTGATGCTGTTTTCGAGCGAGTAAGGCATATCCTCGTTTGACCAGATCATGTAGGCAGTCGCTTTGGGTGTCTCCTGCTTGCGTTTGAATTCGTTCACGATGTTGCCTTTCTGCAAGAACAGGTCGCGTTTGCCCATATTCACCTTGCCTTTGGCCGGCAGTGAAGCGATATACTGGCAGATGAGCGGACGTATGGAGTCCTCGTCGAAGTTGCCCACGATGTTGAATGTCCATGCTTTGGCGTTGGCTGTACGCTCTTTGGCTATCTGCAGTATGCGGTCGTAGCTGATCTTGGGAAGGTCTTCGCTTACGAGCGGGCTCACTCTCGGGTTGTGCCCATACATTGTTGCTGTGAGCGAGTCGCTGACGGCGATGTCGGGAGAGAGGGTTCTGTTCTTGAGACTCACCTCATATTGTTTCATGAGATTGTCGAATGCGCTCTGGTCTTTGTTGATGTTGGTGAAGTAGAGATATACCATCTGAAGCATTGTCTCCACGTCTTTTGGGGTGGCCGAACCGTTGATGCCTGTGCTCAATGAGCCTATGGTGAGGTCGGCATTGGCTATCTTGCCGGCCAGGGCCTTGGTCAGTTCGTTGGAAGAGAACGCTCCCAGTCCGCTCTGACCTATCACGTCGTCGAAGACGTTGAGGTTGACATAATCTTTCTCGCCATACAATGATTCGCCGCCGATGCCGCTACCGCTCAGCAATACCTGGTCTTTCTTGAGGTCGGTCTTCTTCAGTACCACGGTAGCGCCGTTGGACAAAGTCAGTTCGGTGTATCCGAATTTGTCGTTTTTCTTTTCGCTTACAATCTTGCCTGCCTTCGGTTTGTTGGTGATGAGCGGTTCGTTCTTCACGTTGTCCACGTATGCCTTGATATCCTCGGCACGTGCGGCTCTCACAGCTCCGAGCAGTTGTTCCTCGGTGGGATAGACGTTGCCTTCCTTCTCGTTGTTGAAGTTGATTATCACGAGATTCTTTTCCTCTTCGGGCACCAGTTGCTTCATCACCTCGTTGATGGCCTCCACCGGAATCATGGGCACGAGCTGCTTCATGGTCTCATAGTAGAAATCGATGGAAGGCATGGGCTCGTTGGAGAGGAAATGCTCTCTGTATTGCACGTAGAACTGCTCGTTGTAGCGTTTGTCCTTGTTGCTGTATTGTTTGTCGAGATTGCTCAGGACGTTCTGTTTGTGACGCTCATATTCGGTGGCGGTGAATCCGAATTCGGCCGCGCGGCGAGCCTCTATGTATGCCGATTTGAGGGCATCTGTCAGCTTGTCCATCTCTTTGGGCGATACAGAGAGGTCGAAAGCGTCCTTTGTCTTGGCGAAGATATAGTTGCCGTAAGAGGCCTCGGCGCCCACGTAAGGACAATCCGGGTTGAGCGCGGCCTCACCGAGTCGGTTGTTGAGCATGGCTGTGGCAGCATCGAGGGTGTACTGGTAGATGAGATATCCCAGGTTGTTCTTGAGCGAGTCGGGGAACACGTCGTGCTTGATCATCAATTCCACGATGTTGGTGCGCTGTTCCTTGTCCTTGTCGATTATCACTATCGGCGTGTCGTTGTCGGGCACCTGTTCGTCCACGATGGGTGCCATGTTCTCCGGATTCTTGATGTCGCCGAAGAGTTTCTTAATCTCAGCCTCGGTGTGGTCCAGGTCCACGTCGCCCACGACGATGATGCCCTGATTCTGCGGATGATACCATTTCTCGTAGTAGTCGCGCAGTTCTTTGGGCTTGAAATTGTCCACCACGCTCATCAGTCCGATGGGGTAGCGCACACCGTATTTCGATCCCGGATAGAGTTTCGGCAGGTTGCGCTCGAACATACGGCTCGATGCGCTTGTGCGCAGACGCCATTCGTCATGTATCACTCCGCGCTCCTTGTCTATCTCGACAGGGTCCAGGATGAGGGCGTTGGCCCAGTCGTGGAGTATGAGCAGACAGGAGTCGAGAGCCGGTTGGCGGTCTGTGGGCACGTTGCTTATGTTGTACACCGTCTGGTCTATGCCGGTGTAGGCGTTGAGGTCGCGTCCGAACTGCACACCTATGCTTTCGCAGTATCTGATGACATTGTTGCCTTCGAAGTTTTGTGTACCGTTGAAGCACATGTGCTCCAGAAAGTGTGCCAGTCCGCGCTGGCTCTCTTCTTCCTGTATCGAACCCACTTTCTGGGCGATGTAGAAGTTGGCCCGCTTCTCCGGCCAGTTGTTGTGGCGGATGTAGTAAGTCAGACCGTTCTCGAGTTTACCGATGCGTACGTCCGGATCGAGAGGTATCGTCGGCATCTGCATCTGTGCCTGTGCCATTCCCGCAAAACCGATGAGCAGCACGGCTAATAGTTTTCTTAGTCTCATAAAATTTAATTGAAAATTGAAATTTCTATATTAATTAAGGTGCAAATATAGTTTTTTTTGTTGAATAGGTGTTCAGTTTTTCCGTCTTTTGTCGATTTAGGGCCATCGAATATGATATTTTTATACTTTCGCGTCCCTAAATCTTACTTTTTGTCATCCACGTTTCTTTCTTTCGCTTCATTTCCGGCATTGTAGGAAATGTTGCGCGGGTGATGCTCGATGATTTCCTGCCGGAGGGTGGTCATGTCCACGTGGGTGTATATCTCGGTTGTGGAGATGTCCTCATGTCCGAGCATTTCCTGTATGGCCATGAGGTCGGCGCCCCCTTTGAGCAGCGCCGTGGCGAACGAGTGGCGCAGCGTGTGGGGTGACACCGTCTTCTTGATGCCCGCTGCCGCGGCATATTGTTTGATCATTATCAGTATCATCGTGCGCGTGAGATGAGCGCCGCGTCGGTTGAGAAACACGTAGTCCTGCTCGCCGGGCTTTATCTTCATGAGTCGGCGGTCCATCAACCAGTAGTCCAGTTCGTCGATGGCCTTCTGCGAGATGGGCACCAGCCGGTCTTTCTTGCCTTTGCCCGTCACCCGGATGAATCGCTCGTCGGCGTAGATGTCCGACAGTTTCAGGTTGACCAATTCCGACACCCGCAGTCCGCACGAGAACATCATCTCGATGATGGCTTTGTTGCGCTGGCCCTCCCATTTGGACAGGTCGATGGCCGCCTCGATGCGGTCCACCTCCTCGGTGGAGAGCACCTCGGGCAGGTGTATGCCCGTGTTGGGCCATGCCAACAGTTCCGTGGGGTCATCGGCGATGTATCCCTCGAGCAGCAGGTATCTGAAAAACGACCTCACGCCGCTCAGTATCCTCGACTGTGACGACGCACCGATACCCTCCTCGTGGAGCAGGGCGGCAAAGTGGTCCATGTGCTCAAGAGTGATGTCTGCGGGCCGGAGCTGGTTGCGGTTCATGTACGCCGTGAGATAAGTCAGGTCGTGCTTGTACGCCTCGATGGTGTTCACCGAGTAGTTGCGCTCCAGCTTGAGGTAGCGCAGGTAGCGTTGTGTCAGGCTGCGCCTGTCTTCTCTCTCGCTCACGCCGCGCTATTCCTTATGCATCTTCAGGCCCACGGCCATGCCGTTGTAGTTGCCCAGCAGCTTGCTTATCGAAGCTATCGACGTGCTCACCTGCGATGCCGCGTTGGTCAGGGTCTTTATGCCGTTCATCAGTTTGTCGGCCTCGAAGGTCATGCTCATTGTCTTGCCTGTCACCGCCACATTGGCCTTGAGCTCGCGTCCCAGCCGGTTCTTGATTGTCACCACCTTCTCTTCTTTGTCAAAGGTGTACGTGCCCTCTATCTCCTTGTTCTTGATTTTTGTCACGCAGGTGCTGTCGCTGTTGAATGTGATGCTCAGTCCCTGCATGCCCAGCGTCTTGTACACCTTCGTGAGCTTGTTGTTCATCTTTGTCGAAGCGGCTATGCCACCGGCTTTGGCCAGCAGGTTGTCGCTCTTGAACTGGCAGTCGGGGCTATCGTATGTCCATGTGCCCACCAGAGTCTCGGCCGATGTGGCCTTGTTGCCTATCACCTTCTCGGCCACGCCTGAGAGTATGTCCTTGATACTCTGTGCCTGAGCGTTGATACATCCCAAGCACAGGCAGATGCCCATAATGAATAATTTCGTCTTGTTCATGATTTTATGATATGTCTGTTGTGTCCGTGTCTGTCCGCGGCCGTCCCGTTCCCGTGGCGCGATATACATCGTTCACGGGCGCCGCGCCGGCCGTATCGGCGCTGCAAAAGTAATAAAAATTATTCATTGCGATATCATGGTGTGACAAAATTCGACCTTCTCACGCCTCCCACGTGTCTTTCCGTAGCGTTGCCTCCCTCCGCCTTCGCCTGTATATATGATATGTGTGTCGCCGCCGTTTTGTGGAAAATGTCCGTTTTTCTCAAATATCTGAATATCAGAGTTTTATCCTTTGCGTCCCGTGACGCGCGACAGCGGGTTTGCGAAAGGGTTCGTTTGAGGTTGCGAAACGAACCCTTTCACCCTCCCGAACGAACCCTTTGGGAAGGTCAAACGAACCCTTTCGCAAAGCGGCTTTTTCCGAGCTGTTTTGCGAGAGGTTTTTCAGCAGTTTCGCATCGTGTTTTTCTTTGTATTTACGAGGGTGTCACTTGTTGTTAGGCTTATATCGTAAATCCGAATGTGTTTGCATCCGCGTGCAGGCATCACGCCCACAGGCATGCGGGCGTTCAGGCATTATGTTGATGTGTTGGGCGGACGTATCAGTCGGTCGAGGGAGTGAACAGCCCCTTGTTGTTGATATATCCGAAAGTGGAGCCGCGCTGGGCCTCGAAGAAGGGCGGCTCGTCGCGCAATGAAATGTCGTCGTAGACGAAAGGCGCCACCACGGTGTCCTTGCCGTCGGCAAGCACCAGTCCCATCTTGCCATCCTTCTGTGCTATCACCGGCATGGGCAGGTGGTCGTCCATATACACGTAGCATGTGCGCAGGAAATCATACGAGGGGCTTATCAGTATGGCTCCCTTGTAGTCTTTCATGCCGAACTTTCCGTCTTGCTCGAACACCTCGTGGTATTGCACGTATTTGGATTTTATGCGGTTGAGGTAGTACACCGCGCGCCGCTTGTCGTTGACCAGGCGCAGCAGATAGCTGAAGGTGTCGCAATAGTTGGCCATCGCCCGCGCAAGCACAATCTTGAAATCAAGACCGCTGAGCACCTTGCGGTTCAGGTCGATGTATCGTGCGATGGCCTCCTCTTTCTCCGCGAGCGTCATCGACGAGAGTTTCTCTTCAAACATGATCATGGCATGTTTGGTACCCGACATGCCTTTGATGTAACGGTGGATCTGACGAGACATCTCGTCGCAGACAAACTTGTCTATCTGTCCTTGTTCCACAATGTCTACGTAAGTGGAATCAAAATTATCCGGCGTGATTTTATTCTCCATAATGGTATGTCGTTTAGTCGTTTTGCCTCAAAATTACAGTATTTTGTCGAAACGGCCAAGTCATCCGCCACCTTTTTTGATAATTTGTGATATTACGGCTTGGTTGCATGGCCGATGATGCGCACATCCATACCGTGCCGATGCGGCGATTTGCATTTTTATCTCGTACTTATTGCTTGTTTTTTCAACGTTTTTTGTAATTTTGCATTGATGGATTTGTCTAAGCGAACGTCATCCGCTAATGAAGTGAAACATAATACTTAAACAATAATCTTTTCAATATGAAGAAATTTTTCATGACCACCGCAGTGCTCTTTCTCTTCGCACTGACCTCCTTTGCTCAGGGACGCGCCAAGTACGTGTTCTATTTTATCGGCGACGGTATGGGTGTCAATCAGGTGAACGGCACCGAGACCTATCTCGCGGCGCTCGATGGTATCATCGGCGTCAAGCCTTTGCAGTTCACCCAGTTTCCCGTTTCGGGATTTGTCACCACATACTCCGGCACCAACGGAGTGACCGACTCGGCCGCTGCCGGCACCGCTCTTGCCACCGGCAACAAGACCAAGAACGGTACGCTCGGAATGCTTGCCGACCAGAAATCGCCCGTCAACAGCGTGGCCGTTTGGGCCAAAGAGGCAGGCGCCGCCGTCGGAGTATCCACCACGGTGGCTGTCGACCATGCCACACCGGGCGCTTTCTATGCCCATCAGCCCGACCGTAACATGTACTACGAGATAGGCAAGGACCTCATAAAAGCCGATTTCGACTACTACGGCGGCAGCGATTTCCATAACATAGAGAACAAGAACGATGCCACCGCCACTGGTAATCTCTATCAGCAGTGCGAGGCCGCCGGATACACCATCGTGCGCGGTTACAAGGATTTCCGTAAGAAGATGAAGAAGGCCGACAAACTTATCCTCCTGCAACCCGAGAAAGCCAATCTCGGCGACCGGTCGTCATTGGCTTTCGCAATCGACCGTCAGCCCATCGACATGACACTCTCCGAGGTCACACGTGCGGGCATCAGCATGCTCACCAAGAAACAGAAGGACGGTTTCTTCCTCATGGTCGAAGGTGGAAAGATAGACTATGGTTGCCACGACAACGATGCCGCCACGGCTTTCAAGGAGACCATCGACTTTGATGAAGCCATCAAGGTGGCCTACGAATTCTACGAGCAGCACCCCGACGAGACCCTCATCGTGGTCACAGCCGACCATGAGACGGGCGGCATAGCGCTCGGCCGCGGTCCGTACGAGCTCCATACCGATGCACTCAAGTATCAGCGCATGAGCGTGGGACGATATTCCAAGCATCTCGAACAACTCTACAAGAAATTGGGCGACAAATTCACATGGGAGACCGTGGAGAAGGACCTCAAGGAGAACTGGGGCTTCTGGGACAATCTGAAACTCTCCGACCATCAGACCGACCGTATGCACCGTGCCTACAAGTCGTTCACCGAGGGTCACGACGAGGCCAAGAAAAATCTTTATGCCACACTCAACGGCATCACCGACGCAGCCCGCCGCACAATGGCCGAGATTGCTCTCGTGGGCTGGCAGAGCGGCGGCCACTCCAACGGATACGTGCCTGTGTTTGCCATCGGCGTCGGTTCCGACAAGTTCGCCGGCAAGATAGACAACACACAGATACCCGTGAAGATAGCCGAGGCTGCCGGATGGAAATGATTGCAGGGTGATAATCGTTTATAAGTCTTATAATTCTTATAAATCTTATATGTCTTATAATAAAAATGAAAATCAAAAGAAATAACAGCCAAACATTTCTTTTATTTTAATAAATGATATTATCTTTGCAAGAGAATAATTATTCACATTATAAATATACAATTATGTTAATCGAAAAAGTTCATGCAAGAGAGATCCTCGACTCAAGAGGAAATCCAACAGTAGAAGTAGAAGTAACCCTTGAAAACGGTGTTATGGGCCGTGCCGCTGTGCCCTCAGGAGCATCTACAGGCGAGAACGAAGCCCTCGAATTGCGCGACGGTGACAAGAACCGTTATTGCGGAAAGGGTGTGCTGAAAGCAGTTGACAACGTAAATACAAAGATCGCTCCGGCTGTTCAGGGCATGTGTGTGTTCAAACAGCGCGCTATCGATAACAAGATGCTTGCACTCGATGGCACTCCCACAAAGAGCAATCTCGGTGCCAATGCCATTCTCGGTGTTTCTCTGGCTACCGCTCAGGCTGCTGCCAAAGCATTGAATATGCCGCTTTACAGATACATCGGCGGATGCAACGCTTATACTCTTCCTGTTCCTATGATGAACATCATCAACGGTGGTGCTCACTCTGACGCTCCTATCGCTTTCCAGGAGTTCATGATCCGTCCGGTAGGCGCTCCCACCATCAAGGAGTCTATCCGCATGGGTGCTGAGGTGTTCCACGCTCTGGCAAAATTGCTCAAGGGCCGCGGACTCTCTACCGCAGTAGGTGACGAGGGTGGTTTCGCTCCCAATTTCAACGGCATCGAAGACGCTCTCGACAGCATCATTCAGGCCATCAAGGACGCCGGTTACGAGCCGGGCAAGGACGTTAAGATCGCTATGGACTGCGCTGCCAGCGAGTTCGCTGTTTGCGAGAACGGACAGTGGTTCTACGATTACAGCCAGCTCAAGAACGGCAAGAAGAAGGATCCTAACGGCAAGAAGCTCACAGCCGAGGAGCAGATCAAGTATCTTGAAGAACTTATCACCAAATATCCTATCGACTCAATCGAGGACGGTCTTGATGAGAACGACTGGGACAACTGGGTTAAACTGACAGAGGCTATCGGCGATCGTTGTCAGCTCGTAGGTGATGACCTGTTCGTGACCAACGTTAAGTTCCTCGAGAAAGGTATCAAGATGGGTGCCGCCAACTCAATCCTTATCAAGGTTAACCAGATCGGTTCGCTCACCGAGACTCTCGATGCCATCGAGATGGCTCACCGTCACGGCTACACCACAGTGACCTCTCACCGTTCAGGCGAGACCGAGGACACCACAATCGCTGATATCGCCGTTGCTACAAACTCAGGCCAGATCAAGACCGGTTCTATGAGCCGTACAGACCGTATGGCTAAGTACAACCAGCTCATCCGCATCGAAGAGGAGTTGTGCTGTGCAGCTAAATATGGTTATGCAAAACTGAAGTAATCAATAATTGCTAAATTTCATAATAATTTTTTTTAGTTCAAGGGGCAGCCGAGAGGTTGCCCCTTTTTCTTTGAGGGTAGGAAGGGCAGGAGGTATATAAATAATAGGGAATGTAGGAAGAGAATGAAATGTAGGATGGGAGGATACCTTTTGGGATATTTATGACTTGGTGAAGCCGAGCGAGAGGATGCTTATGGTGACGTCGCCGGCCTTGATGAGCTCTTTGCCGCAGGCACATATAGTGGAGCCGGTGGTCACGATGTCATCGATAATGAGCACATGTCGGCCCTTCACGGCGTCGGCCCTGCGCAGCAGGAAGGCGTCCTGCATGTTGTCGTTGCGCTGCGAGCGGTGCTTGGTGGTCTGACTCTCAGTGTTGCGGACGCGCTCTACGGCGTTGCGGCTGACGCGTAATCCCGTGACATCGGCCACGCCGCAGGCTATCTCCTCGCTTTGGTTGTAGCCCCGCTGGCGCAGTCGTTTTTTAGCCAGAGGCACCGGAACGATGATGTCAATGCCTTCGAAAAATCCCGAAGACATGAATTCTCCGGCCGCCATACGTCCCATCTCTCGCGCCATATCTGGCCGGTTGCGATACTTGATGTTGTATATCATGTTGCTCACAGCCGAATGCGGTTGATAGAAGAACAAAGCGGCGCATCTCTCCACCTTGATTCTCGCCCAGAACGTGCGGGCCATCTCGTTGTCCAGAGGTGTCTCGGCAAAGCCCGTGCGTGGCATTCGGACATTGCAGCGCGAGCACAGCGGACGCTCGTCGATGGCCAACCGGCAACCGCAAACGGCACATTTGCGCGGGGCGATGAAGTCGATTATGCGATGCAGCATACTAATCATTGTCCTCAGGTATGTCGTATTTGTCGTCACTGTCGATGCACTGCCGTATGATATCCATGCCGAACCCGCGGCCCAGGGCGAATCGTATGAGTTTGCCGTTCAGTTCATATTCGCTCGCCGCACTGATGCTCTTGCTCTTGGCAGTAATGAGAGGGCGCAGCGCGCGGACATATTCCCCGTCGTCCACCTCGTCGAGTATGGGCGAATAGATTGTCTTCGCCACACCTTTAATATATAGTGCCTGTTCGATTTTGCGGCGTCCCCACTTGTCGAAACAAATCTTTTCGCGCACGAATGAGCGGCAGAACCGCACGTTGTCCACGTATCTGTCGTCCGTCAGACGTTGCAAAATGCGTTGCTGCACGTCCTCAGGGAGTTGCCATTGGCGCATTTTTTTTATTATCTCGCCGCTTGAGTGCTCCGCCTTTGAGCACATGGCCGCCAGTTTGCCGAGAGCCTGTTGCTCGTCCATCTGTTTCGTTTGTTTTATCATGACAGATATTTTTTCAAATAAGAGATATGTTGTTGCGCCCATGTCAGGCGCGTGTAGCGATGGCGAAACGCTGTTTGCCAAACTCGTCTGCGAGTATTTCCACCTTATTATATAGTAGTCCCCGTAGCAGTTCGCGCATCTCCTCTGCATACAGAGGGTTGATTTCGAAGAGCAGATGTCCACCCTTCTTCAACGCCGTTCTGGCATAGCGGCTTATCGCCCGATAGAAAAGCAGCGGGTCGTCGTCGGGCACGAAGAGCGCCGTGGAGGGTTCGTAGTCGAGCACGTTGGCGCACATCTCGCTCCGTTCCTGCATGCAGATATACGGCGGATTGCTCACTATGACGTCCCATCGGTCGCCGTCCTCGGGCGCGTTGAGCGCATCCTGAAGGACGAAATCCACCTCGGCGCCCATCTCCCGTGCGTTGCCTCGCGCTATGTTGAGTGCCTCGGGCGATATGTCCCATGCCGACACGTGTGCCTGCGGTATGTCCAGCGCCATGCTCACGGCTATACATCCGCTACCCGTACCGATGTCGAGAATATGCGCCTCGTGTCCTAAGTCGCGGCAATAGTCGCGCGCCAGCCGTGGCAGCATGACCGTCTCGGGCCGCGGGATGAGCACTCCCGGCGCCACATGGAATTCGCGTCCGCCGAACGATTCGCTCCCGAGGACATACTGCACCGGTTCGTTGCGGAGCAGTCGCGCGGCAATTTCAGACAGCTTTTTGCTGTCGTTAGTGGATAATTGCTTATCTTTGCCAATACAAATATCGGTCAGCGAGAGTCCGAACATACGGTCGTAGACCAGTCGGGCGATGCTTTTGGCCTCCTCGTCGCCGTATATCGGCACCAGTTGTTGCCATAGTTCTCTGTATGTCATGATGTTTGATGTGCGCCGTGAGTGTGGCGGCGGAGATTTATATTTGCAAAGATACAGATTTATTTGATATGATCCGAAATTCCATAGATGAAATGTATATGCGCCGTTGTCTGCAACTGGCCGAGTGCGGACGTTCGGGCGCGCGTCCCAATCCGATGGTCGGAGCTGTGATAGTGGCCCGGGACCGTATCATAGGCGAGGGCTATCACGTGTGTTGCGGACAAGGACATGCCGAGGTCAACGCCTTCGCCTCTGTGCGTGAGTGCGACCTTTGGCTCCTGCCCGAGGCCACGATGTATGTCAGTCTGGAGCCCTGCGCCCACTACGGACGCACTCCTCCCTGTGCCGATCTGATAGTGAGCAAGGGCGTGAGGCGTGTGGTCGTGGGCTGCACAGACCCCTTTGCGCGTGTCTGCGGACGCGGTATACAGAAATTGAAGAATGCCGGCATAGAGGTGACCACTGGCGTTCTCGAGCGCGAGTGCATAAGTCTGAACAGTGCCTTTTTCACGTTCAACACACTGAAACGACCTTTCATTACCCTGAAATGGGCCCAGACCGCCAACGGATACATCGACGACAACTACCGCCCGATGGCCATCTCCACTCCGTTCACCAAGATGCTCAGTCATAAGTTGCGTGCCGAAAGCGACGCCATACTCGTGGGCCGTGTCACCGCCGAACGCGACAATCCGCGGCTCAACGTGCGTGAGTGGTCCGGGCGCGACCCTCTTAAGATAGTTGTCGACCGTGAACATCCGGCTTTCGACGAACTTGATTTCGACAAGCCTGTCGTGCCCCAACTGCTTGATTGTCTCTATCTGCAGGGCATACAGTCTCTTATTGTCGAAGGCGGGGCATTCACTCTCAATGCCTTCATTGCCGCCGGCGCATGGGACAGGATACGAGTGGAGACAGCTCCCGTCTGTGTCACGGCCGGTACCGTGGCCCCGTCTGTGCCTGCCGGTGTGAGTGTGGCCGACCGTCGTGAGTACGACGGCAACACCATTATCACATACGAGCGATGCCGAGAGGTCGCGACCGACTGATGAAACGGATGAAACAGACTATTTCTTACGTCCGAAGTCGGCCGGCACCTCGCCCCATAGCGGCGTGTTCCATTTTATTATTTGTGTGCTCACGTAGTGCGTTTTGAGCCATCTCTCGGCCCGCTCGATGACGTCGAAGAGTTTTTGCGTCTTCTCATTGCGTTGCAGATTGGTCTTGCAATGCTTTTTTCTGACCCAGCAGATGGCCGTGTTGCTGTCCGTATATATTGTCTTCCCCTTGATGCCACGTTGCTCCATGAGCGCCAGCGCATGGACTATGGCTAAGAACTCGCCTATGTTGTTGGTGCCGTGCACAGGTCCGTATCTGAACACCTGAGCCCCGGTGGCGAGGTCCACGCACTGATATTCCATCGGACCGGGATTGCCGGGACACGATGCGTCCACGGCCCATGCGTCGGCCGTCACCTCCGGCGGCAGGGGCAGCACTGTGTCGTGGCGGTAGTCGGGAGGATTTGTCGTTTTGTCGTTCATGCGAGTTTGTTTTTTATAAAATGTAACGACCGGCCGTCGATGATAAGTGGGCGGTCGGTCGTGACTGGTGTATGTGATGTGTGATATAAGATTCTTACATGCGCTCCGGCACCTCTATGCCGAGCAGCGCCATGCCGTTGCGCAGTATCTTGGCCACGTTGGCGGCAATGACGAGTCTCACTATCTTCTCCTCGTTGCTGTCGGCGCCGAGGATGCTGTAGTCGTGATAGAACTGGTTGAACTCTTTGGTCAGCTCGTAGCAGTAGTTGGCTATGCCGCTGGGCGAGTAGTCCTTGCCCGCCTGTTCGACGGCCGCTCCGTATTCGTTCATCTTCTGTATGAGGTCGGTCTCCTTCTGATTGATGGGCATGTCATGGCCCAGTGTTCCGGGCAGGACGATGCCTTCAGCCTCGGCCTTGCGCAGGATGCTGCGTATGCGGGCGTGAGTATACTGGATGAAAGGACCCGTGTTGCCGTTGAAGTCGATGCTTTCCTCGGGGTTGAAGAGCATGTTTTTGCGTGCGTCCACCTTGAGGATGAAATATTTCAGTGCTCCCAGACCCACGATGCGGGCTATCTCGCCGCGCTCCTCTTCGGTCATGTCCTTGAACTTGCCCAGTTCCTCGCTCGTCTGACGGGCGTCCTTCACCATCTCGGATATCAGGTCGTCGGCATCCACCACGGTTCCCTCGCGACTCTTCATCTTGCCGTTGGGCAGTTCCACCATACCGTAGGAGAAATGCACCAGCTCTTTGCCCCACTTGAATCCCAGACGGTCGAGCAATATGGAGAGCACCTGGAAATGATAGTTCTGCTCGTTGCCCACCACGTATATCATCTTGTCTATGGGGTAGTCCTTGAATCGCATGTCGGCCGTGCCGATGTCCTGCGTCATGTAGACTGATGTGCCGTCGGAGCGTAACAACAGTTTCTGGTCCAGTCCTTCATCGCTGAGGTCTGCCCATACACTGTTGTCGTCCTTTCTGAAGAAGATGCCTTTGGCAAGTCCCTCTTCTACCTTTGATTTTCCCTCGAGGTATGTGTTTGATTCGTAATAAATCTTGTCGAAAGCCACGCCCAGCGCCTTGTATGTCTCGTCGAAGCCGGCGTAGACCCATGAGTTCATCTTCTGCCACAGTGCGCGCACCTCTGTGTCGCCCTGTTCCCACTTGACGAGCATGTCGTGAGCCTCCTTGATGAGGGGTGCCTCGTCCTTAGCCTTCTTCTCGGCCGACTCCTCGTCCATGCCCTCGGCTGCGTATTGCGCCTTGAGCCGGGCCACCTCCTCGCGGTAGTGCTTGTCGAAAGCCACGTAGTAGTCGCCTATGAGATGGTCGCCCTTCTTGCCGCTTGTCTCGGGTGTCTCGCCGTTGCCCCATTTGAGCCAGGCCAGCATCGACTTGCAGATGTGTATGCCGCGGTCGTTCACGATATTCGTCTTGACCACGCGGTTGCCGTTGGCCTCCATGATTCTGGCCAGCGACCATCCCAGGAGATTGTTGCGCACATGTCCCAGGTGGAGCGGTTTGTTGGTGTTGGGCGATGAATATTCTATCATCACCAGCGGCGAGTCGGCATCGGCCTTGCGCTCGCCGAAATGCTCGTCGGTATTGATGCTGTTGAGCAGATCTATCCATGCGGCGGTCGAGATGGTGAGGTTGAGAAAACCCTTCACCACGTTGTATCCGGCTACGCTCGTGTCGTTGTCCTTCAGCCACTGTCCTATCTCGTTGGCGGTGTCCTCGGGCTTCTTGCGTGATATCTTCAGGAAGGGGAACACCACGAGTGTGAGGCTACCCTCAAACTCACGTTTTGTCTTTTGCAGTTGCACCATCTTCTCCGGCACATCCTGTCCGTATAGTGCTTTCACGGCCTTGATGACCGACAGGCATATTCCTTGTTCTATATTCATTGTCGTGTGATGATAAAATGTGGCTGCAAAGGTAGTGAAAAATTCGTGTATGTGAGCGCGATGCGGATAAAAAGAATTTGGCAAAATATGTTTTGTCAAAATATTTTACCATTTTTCCCTCTCATGCTTGCGATATTTTCGGACTCGGGGTGTCGCGGTCGTTTTTACGCGAGTTTTCGGGAGTTTTGTGTAAATAATTGATATACAGTTGGTTGTCTTTAAAATCACCCATCCGACACTCCAAAAAGCCACACTTGCTTTCCAAAAGTGGCCCTTTCACTTGCCGAAAGGAACCCTTTCGCACTCCGAAAGGGCCCCTTTTGGAAGTCAAGTAGGGCTTTTTTGGAACGAAATACGACCATATTTTGAATGTTTTTAAATCATATTAACATACGTGAGTTATAATTTCACATAACGATACATATTTTCACATTTAGTCGGCGTGGCATTTTTCTAAAACGGAAGTTTCGGTCGGAGATATTTTGTCAAAATTTTTTACTGTTTTTTGAGGCGTATATATCCGGCATTATTTTGATGGATTTTCTTGCGGCCGACTATCGTTGGGGCGTCTACGGCAAGAGCCGCGCCGACATACGCTCCTCGACCTGATATTCCTCTGGGTCAACGGCAAGGACTGACACCGCGGCCGGATGCCTCATGCCTGTCACTGCCAAGAAGGAGCATTTGGACGAAAAAAGAAGTCTAATCCCAAAATTTATACTGATTTTTAGGATCATAATCCCAAAAGTTATGATGAATTTTGGGATTTTGTATATCTTTGCGAAAAGATTGACAATGCAAAACATGATTACCCGCCTGTTGCAAAATACGATAGAGTCGCGCATGTTCACAGGCAAGGCCATCATTGTCATAGGTGCGCGACAGGTAGGCAAGAGTACGCTCATGAAGATGATTGTCGAAAAACAAGATAGTCGTAACGCCTGATGACTGGATGGAGTGGGCGATGTGACAGGCTTATATTTATCGGAATACTTAAACTTACAATAAAAAAACAAAAACTATGAAAAGACGTCTATTCATCGCTGCCGGCCTTTTTGCCACGCTGCTGGCCTCAGCCCAGACCAAGTCGCTGCATCAGTTGCAGCAGGAATTCGAGGACTTGCGCTTCGGTATGTTCAACCATTGGGCCATCCCCACATACGTGGAGGCCGACTGGAGTGACCCCGACCAGTCGCCGATAGTCATCGACGCTCCCAAGTTCGACTGCAACCAGTGGGCCAAAGCGGCCAAGTCGGCAAACATGACGTATGGCTGTCTGTCGGTGAAACACCATAACGGACTGTGTATGTGGGACACCAAGACCACCGACTACAACATCATGCACTCCAAGTTGGGCCGCGACGTGGTGCGTGAGTATTGCGACGCCTTCCGCAAACAGGGCATGAAGATCATGTTCCATTTCTCTGTGCTCGATACACACAACCGTCTGCGCCGTCACAAGATCACTCCGGACAAGATAAAGATGATGAAAGACCAGATCACCGAGCTTCTCACCAACTACGGTGAGGTGACGGCCTTCATGTTCGACGGATGGGAAGCGCCCTGGGGACGCATATCCTATGACGACGTGTCGTTCCCGGAGGTGTACAAGCTGATCAAGTCGCTGCAACCCAACTGTCTGGTCATCGATATGAACTCGCACAAGTATCCGCGCGAGGAACTCTTCTACAGCGACATCAAGTTCTACGAGCAGGGTGCCGGTCAGAAGATTGACGCCAACACCAACCATCTGCCCGCGATGGCGTGTCTGCCCATACAGGATTCATGGTTCTGGAAGACCGATATGCCCGGCAAGGACGTGAAAGACCCCAAGTGGTTGGTCAACGATATCCTCGCTCCTTACGGCAAAGCGCATTGCAGTTTCGTGCTCAATGCCGCTCCCAACCGCGACGGACTCATCGATGCCAATGCCCTGAAGGCGCTCAAGGAGATAGGCCGACTCAACAGGGACGACGTGAAGAAACACTACACCGTGCCGGAAAATCCGGCACCCGTGGTGCAGAAGAACCTCGCGCTGAACATGCCATCGGAGTCTTCATGGAGTGATGACACACAGATCATGGACTATGCCAACGACGATAATTTCAACTCGGCATGGTACTCGGTGCCATCGGTGAAGAGCCCGTGGTGGATGGTGGAGCTGGGACGCGACTGCGCCACAGACATGGTGGTGCTCACCGAACCTAAAGGTGGCGTCATCGAGGCCTACAAGATAGAATGCCGCACGATGAGCGGTGAGTGGAAAACACTCTTCGAGGGCGAGGCTCCGACAAAGAGCCGCGTGAAGATACATCGCTTCCCCACAACTCTGGCAGCCTTTGTGCGCGTGACCATCACACGCAGCAACGAGGCTCCGGCCATTGCTGAGCTGGGCGTTTATCAACCGCTGTAAAGAGAAAATATAGTAATATCCTGCATCATTCATGCCCATTGTCGGTCTAATGACGATTTTGGATAATGCAGGTTATGTGTAATGTGTAATCGGGGGAGACTGTCCGAAAACTATAGCCACGTAGGTTAGATTCGTTACCAGTCGTG
>CAJKQX010000026.1 GCA_905202125.1 uncultured Prevotella sp. | reverse complement strand
ACACCCATCAATCAGGATTCCATCTTTTATTATATTTTTCGTTCTTATCTCAATAAAAAGCCAAAGGTTGGGCATTGTATGAAAAATATCCTTAACTTTGTATATTGAACAATAAAATAACGATACTGCTATGGCAAATTTATTAGACGAGACCAGCGGACCGGTGAACAATGCCGGGCGCGACATACATGTGATAGACAAGCAGTTGCCCGTGGAGATAGGTTTCGGGTCAACACTCTTTGAGTATGCCCTGTGGATATCCATCCCCATCTTCGTGCTGTGTGTGGTGGCCGGGACAGCCTCAAGGATGGACAATCCGCTGATGGTGGCCGTCATCGGAGTATTGGTGGGTATGCTGCCGGGACTCATCTTCACGTTCATGAAGATATCGGCGCGCAACTATTTCCAGCAGCTCGAGCAGCGCATACAGGCCGAGGCGTCCAACATAGACAATTTCCTGGAGCAGCGTGTGCAGATATTGCAGAATGTGGCGGGGCTTGTCGAGCGCGCCGTTGAGCTGGACAAGGACGTGATGAAGACCGTGGCCGCACTGCGCGGCGGAGCTCGCGTGGACGAGCGGAACCGCAGCGAGATGAACGCACAGCTCAACACCGCCTTCGGACGTCTGTTCCCGCAGGTGGAGGCTTATCCCGAACTCAAGGCCCACAACGCCATCGCCGATGCCATGCAGCAGAACAGTTATCTGCAGCGTGAGATCACTGCCGCCCGCACCGTGTACAACAGTCGGGTGACGCAGTGGAATACCGACATCTTCTCGTGGCCCACCAAGATGATTGTGGCCGCACGTCAGGGCTACACCACACGCATCCCCTTCACCGCATCGCTGGAGACACGTGAGGCGGCAAGAGCCAAATTCTTCTAATCCCATACGCTCCCGACGATGGCACAGGACATGTTGGATCCGCTCCACGAGTACATCAACGGCAACCCCTTCGTCATCTGCTGCACACGCCGGATGATAATGGGCACCAAGACCTACGTCGGCACCAGGACCATACACTGGACCACGGAGGAGACAGACTCCGACGGCAAGACGCGTACCGTGCACCACTCCGAGACGCTCACCGCCAGCGTCACAAAGCCCTATCCCGAGTATCACGAACGCACATGGCTCATCTATGGCAACACCGCCGCGCCCGACCTCATCTTCTATCGCCGCCGAAACGGACTGGCCGGCAAAGAGGACTCGCTGGCCTTCAAGTGGGCCAAGCATAAGCTGAAACGCAAAGCGCGCGACCTGAGCAATGCCGATTTTGCCATGATGACCAACGAGGAGTTTGAGACGATATTCAACACCTCCGACCGCAACAACAACCAGCAGTATGCCCTGCTCTTCACGCCGCTCGCACAGGAGAACATGACCAACCTGCTCAATGATCGCCGCGTGGCATACGGCGACGATTTCGATTTCGAGAAGATCAACATGATCAATGTCATCACGCCCGAACACATGCAGAAACTCGAGCTCGACATGAACCCCGAACTGTATCACTCGTTCGATTATGATGAGGCCGAAAAGCGTTTCTACGACATCAACGCCGAATATTTCAGAGCCATATATTTCTCTTTGGCACCCCTGCTGTGCATCCCCATGTATCAGCAGATACGTCCGCGCGAGGCTATCTACGGTCGTGACATGGCGCGCCACAGTGCGTTCTGGGAGCATGAGGCGCTGGCCAATTTCTGGGGACAGGACCGTTTCATGCACCCCGACTGCGCTACCGACTGCATACTCAAGACCGAGCAGGAAGGTCACGGCGACCTTTCCACCATCACCGTCCGGGCCCACGGCCATCGCACGAAGGAGCATGTGACCTATGTCAGCAAGTACGGTGGTGACGGCCGCTACCACGACGTGCCCGTGTATTGGGACGAATACATCCCAGTGGTGGGCGAAGGTTCGTTCGTCATCAAGGAGGATAACAGCGGCCATACCGATGCCGCCACATCGCAGACCGAACGCATCAAGCGCATCAATGAGATACTCTCCGGCGATAATCTTTCGGTTTATCGCCGGCACATAGCGTCGAAATGTTGATCTGATTTTTTATTATAAAAAAAAGGTTCATCCTGCGCGTTTGCAGTGATGAACCGAAATTGACTGGTCGGTGTAGGGACTTGTTGCGGTCCTACACCGACTGATTATTATTGACGTGTGCCTGTCAGCGTTCCATCTTCTCGATGCTGATTTCCGCCATTTGCTCTATTGCGCCCACATGAGTCTTGAAATGTTCGGCTTTGGAGTGGATATCGAGCATTTCGTCATTCTCCCATGTCTCGCAAAACATGAACACATCGTCGCGTGTGGTGCTTGCAAAGAAGTCGTAGGCCACACATCCCTTGTCGTGCTCGAGTGTTGCTGCAACGAGAGCGTTGGCATGTTCGATCACGTCCTTGACATTCGACTTATCTGTCACCTTGACAAAACAATTGATTCTTATCATGATTTCTGATGTTTTGATTTGATTTCTTGTCTGTTTTATTATCATGGTGGTTTTCATACATTCCCACCATGATTGATATCTGATTATACGTTCAGCTTCCACGTTGCGCCGTCTTTGGTATCCTTTACCTCAAAACCGGCGGCGGCCAGTTCGTCGCGTATGCGGTCGCTGGTGGCCCAGTCCTTGTCGGCCTTGGCCTTGGCCCTGAGTTCGAGCACCATGTCCATCACCTTGCCGAAGGCCTTCTCGCGATTCTCGTTGCCACCGCTGTGCTCGGCCTTGAGTCCGAGCAGATCGAAGGCAAAGAGGTGCATCGTGTCGGTCAGTTCCTTCAGGTCATAAGCACTGATGGATGCCTTGTGGTCGGTGAGACGGTTGACCACGGCGCAAGCCTCGAAGAGATAGCTTATCACCTGTGGAGTGGAGAAATCATCGTTCATGGCGTCGTAGCATTTCTGACGCAAGGAGCTGACTACGCTCTTGGTCTGATCATCGCTCTCCGCCGACACCGGGATGCGCTGCAGGTCGGCCATGCCGTTCATAAGCTTCTCCAGTCCCTTCTCGCTGGCCTGCAGCGCCTCGTTGGAGAAGTCCACCGTGCCGCGGTAGTGGGCCGAGAGTATGAAGAAGCGTATGGTCATGGGCGAGTAAGCCTTGTCGAGACTCTCGTGAGAGCCCGTGAAGAATTGCTCGAGGGTGATGAAGTTGCCCAGCGACTTGCCCATCTTCTGTCCGTTGATGGTTATCATGTTGTTGTGCATCCAGTAGTGCACCATCTCGTCGCCCTGCGACGCCACGGCCTGGGCTATCTCGCACTCATGATGCGGGAAGATGAGGTCCATGCCTCCGCCGTGTATGTCGAAATGGGCACCCAAGTATTTCCTGCCCATCGCCGTACACTCGCAGTGCCATCCCGGAAAACCGTCGCTCCAGGGACTGGGCCAGCGCATGATATGTTCGGGCTGCGCCTTTTTCCACAAGGCGAAATCGGCCTGGTTGCGTTTCTCGCCCACACCCGCCAGAGAGCGGCTTGCGTCGAGCACATCGTTGAGGTTGCGTCCCGAGAGGATGCCGTAATGATGCTGCTCGTTGTATTTGGCCGTATCGAAATATATGCTGCCGTTGCTCTCGTAGGCGAAGCCGTTGTCGAGAATCTGCTGCACCAGTTGTTCCTGCTCTATGATATGTCCCGTGGCGTGAGGCTCTATGCTCGGCGGCAGCACGTTGAGCGCGGCCATGGCGTCGTGATAGCGGTTGGTGTAGTGCTGGGCTATCTCCATCGGCTCGAGCTGCTCCAGGCGCGCCTTCTTGGCTATCTTGTCGTCGCCGTCATCGGCATCGTGCTCGAGATGTCCCACGTCGGTGATGTTGCGCACATAGCGCACCTTGTATCCCAGATGGGTGAGATAACGGAACACCAGGTCGAACGTGATGGCTGGACGGGCATGACCCAGATGCGGGTCGCCGTAGACCGTGGGTCCGCATACATACATTCCCACATTGGGTGCATGAAGCGGGCGGAAAGCCTCCTTCTTGCGGGTGAGCGTGTTGTATATCAGAAGTGTCTGTTCCATGATGAATGGTTTACGTATTTATTATTTGCGTTTGAGCAGCATGGCCACCGAACCGTCCTCCTTGCACAGTTTGATGGTGTTTTTGCCGTCAACCTTATATGATTTGACTGTGGCCATAGCCTCGAGTACCTGTTGCTCGGTCTGCATGTCGGCACACATCATCCGTGTGCTGCCGAGCATACTGAAATCTATCGCGCCGGTTTTGGCGTCGGCCTTGAGCGCACCTGTCAGACGGTTGCATCCCGTGCTGCCGTACACCCTTTTGCCGTCGGTGTCAAACCCGATGAACGGCACATTGTCGCTCTTGGACGTATCCAGTGTCTTGTTGTTTATCTCGGTGATGTTCCATTCTCCGGCCAAAGCCTTGACAGATGTCATTTTGCCGGTTGTGCCACATGAAGCCAAGAGGGCTGCGGCGCATACTGCGATGAATGTTTTTTTCATTGATTATCCTTTCTTTTTATTTTGTTACATAATATTACCCCAGTTCGGGATAAGAAATAGTCTGTAAAAAAGTTGGTAGTCTCATAAATATTTTGTACCTTTATAGTTGAAATCCAAATAGTTACAAATGTATTTAATATGACTACCGATTACAAAGTTACAGAATTATTTTGTATAATAGACGAGTTTTGCAAACATTTTGATGCAGAAAATGCAGGAAATCTACTTGAAGACAACAGCGGAGTCAAGCGTAGACGTCGCCAAGCGTCGTTGTCCGACAGTGAAATAATGACCATTTTGCTGTATTTTCATTTTGGTACATTCCGTAATTTCAAGCACTACTACCTATTCTTCATAAAGGGTACGATGAGGTCATATTTCCCGAAAGCTGTGTCGTATAACCGCTTCGTGGAGTTGGAAAGCCGCGTATTCTTCCAGCTAATGTTTTTCCTTAATCTGGGAGCTTTCGGAAGATGTACCAGCATAACATTCGTCGATTCCACGATGATACCCGTATGCCACAATCTCAGGAGATACGCCAACAAGGTGTTCAAGGGAATTGCCACTGACGGAAAGGGAACAATGGGCTGGTGCCATGGCTTCAAGCTCCACCTCGCGTGCAATGACAGAGGCGAGATAATTGCGTTTGTACTTACTGGCGCGAATGTCAGCGACAAGGACCCGAATGTGTTCAATGTTCTCGCTAAACGTCTGTATGGCAAGCTGTTCGCTGACAAAGGCTATATTTCGCAGAAACTGTTTGACTTCCTGTTTGAGGATGGAATACAGCTGGTGACAGGGTTGCGCGTAAACATGAAAAACAAGCTGATGCCGTTCTATGACAGAATGATGCTACGCAAGAGATACATTATCGAAACCATCAATGACATGCTGAAGAACACGGCACAGATTGTACACTCACGCCATAGATCTGTAAGCAACTTTATCATGAACCTTATTTCTGCCTTGGGAGCATATTGTTTCTTTGATAACAAGCCAAAGGCATTGCTGGGATACTGCATCGAAGATACAAAGCAGCTTTCTTTGTTCTAAAGATAAAACTACCAATTTCGATTCTTTTGATATAGCCCGTGTCTGATGGCATGGGAAGAAGACTTGCGCCCTATGTCTTCACATTCAACCAAACGTTATTTTATCCCGAACTGGGGTATAATATTGTCCGTCATTCCCGACGCGACGTATGGGGTTGTGGATGCAAAGGTAGTGAAAGGTGAGCGCAACGGCAAACTTTTGCACCAATTATTTTGCCATGTTTGCAACTTGCATTACTTTTGCATTTAAATAATAAAAATATACAATAGTCAACCTTCATGAATTGGATAAACAGTCTGTTTGATGCCAACGCCGCCATGCAGACTCTCATCATATTATCGGCCATCATAGCCATGGGTCTGGCCTTAGGCAAACTGCATTTCCGCGGCATATCGCTGGGTGTGGCTTTCGTGTTTTTCGTGGGGATCGTGGCCGGACATTTCGGTCTGAGCACCGACGCGCAGATGCTGGAGTTTGCCGAGACCTTCGGACTGGCCATCTTCGTCTACGCCCTCGGTCTGCACGTGGGCCCCAATTTTTTCGGACTGATGCGCAACGAGGGCATCAGTCTCAACCTGTGGAGCTTTGCCGTGATAGCGTTGGGTACGGTGATGGCACTCGTATTGTGTCCGTTGACGGGCATCGCCGTGACCGACATGGTGGGTCTGCTCTGCGGTGCGACCACCAATACGCCGGCGCTCGGAGCGGCCCAGCAGGCACTCACCAATGCCGGACTGTCGGGCAACGGAGCGGCCTTAGGTTGCGCCGTGACCTATCCGCTGGGAGTGGTGGGCGTGATACTGGCGATGATTGTGATACGCCGCTGCATGGTGAAACCATCCGATCTGGAGCCGCGCCACAAGGACGACGAGGACAAGACATACATAGCACAATACACGGTGATGAACCCGGCCGTGGATGGCAAGGCCATCTCGGAGATATCCCACATGACCCACCGCCATTTCATCATATCGCGCATCTGGCGCGATGGCAAGGTGATACTGCCCATGGCCGACACCGTGATGAAGACGGGCGACAACATCCTGGTGATCACCAACAACGACGAGTCGGAGGCGATGGAGTTTCTCTTCGGCAAGAAATCGGACAAGGATTGGAACCGCGACAAGGATGACATCGACTGGAACTCGATAGACAGCGACGTGGAGAGCCGCGTGATAGTGATCAGCCGCACACAACTCAATGGCAAGACATTGGGCACACTGCATCTGCGGTCGGCCTACGGCGTTAACGTGAGCCGTGTGATGCGCGGCGATATCAAACTCCTGGCCAGTGACGACCTGCGTCTGCAGTACGGCGACCGTCTGACGGTGGTGGGCCGTCCCTCGGACATCAAGCACACCGAGCAGTTCCTGGGTAACGCCATGCAGGAGCTCAACGAGCCCAACTTGGGTTCGATATTCTTCGGTCTCATCATCGGTCTGATTCTCGGAATGATACCCATCAGCCTGCCGGGCATGAGCGCACCCGTGAGACTGGGCATTGCCGGCGGCCCCATCATTGCCGGAATACTTGTGGGCGCGCTCGGTTCGCGGTCCCACATCATCAGTTACACAACACGTTCGGCATCGCTCATGCTGCGCAAACTCGGACTTTCGCTCTATCTGGCATGCCTGGGTCTGTCGGCCGGCAGCGATTTCTTCGGTACGGTGGTACGCCCCGAGGGACTGCTGTGGATAGCCATCGGCTTTGCGCTCACCGTGGTGCCGTTGCTCATCATAGGCACGATAGCGCTGCGCACGGGCAAGTACGATTTCGGTACGATATGCGGCATACTGTGTGGATCGATGGCCAACCCGATGGCGCTGAGCTACGCCAACGACACCATCAAGGGAGATACGGCCGCCGTGAGCTACACGTCAGTGTATCCGTTGGGCATGTTCATCCGCGTGGTGATAGCCCAGATCATCGTGATGATGGCCATATAAAGGCTTGTCTTCATGCACGAAATAACAATCTGAAAAATCCTCGAAAGAGAAAAAGAGAAAAGTTTGCAACATCAATTATTACAAACGATGAAAAAGAAACAGATACTGCTCATCAACGATATGGCCGGATACGGCAAGGTGGCCACGGCCGCCATGCTGCCCATACTGTCGTACATGGGTCATCCTACATACAACCTGCCCACGGCGTTGGTATCCAACACGCTGGACTATGGCAAATTCAATATTCTCGAGACCACCGACTACATACAAGGGGTGTTCCCCGTGTGGCGCGAACTGGGCTTCACGTTCGACGCCATAGCCACGGGATTCATGGTCTCGGCACGTCAGTCGGCGCTCATAGCCGACTATTGTCGCGAACAGGCTGCGGCAGGTACGGTCATCTATGTGGACCCTATCATGGGTGATGAAGGCAAGCTCTACAACGGCGTCACGCCCGAGGCCATAGAGAATATGCGCCGCATGGTGGGTGTGGCCCATCTGATTTATCCCAACTATACGGAGGCATGCTATCTCACCGACACCCCTTACCGTGAGGCGGGCGTCGACATAGACGGCGCACGAAGGCTCATAGACCGGTTGCGCCAGATAGGGGCGCAGTCGGTGCTCATCACCAGCATACACGTGGACGGACAACCATCGGTGGTGGGCTACAACGCGGCCGACGACGAGTATTTCCTTCTGCCCTACACCGAGATACCCGTCCATTTCCCCGGCACGGGCGACATATTCTCTGCCGTGCTCATAGGTCATCTGCTCGATGGCGAACAGCTCAAGCCCTGTACACGCAAGGCGATGGACGCTGTGTATCGACTCATCGACCTCAACAAGGACAACACGGACAAAAACCGCGGCATACCGCTCGAAAAATATCTTGACCAAATATGACCAGAACAATCGGTTTGATATTCTTCCTCTTCATGATGTGCACGGCCGCCACGCAGGCGCAGGACATCGTTCAGGCTCCCGCCGACAGCACCATGACGTTGCTGCCCGCACTCAAGACGGGCAAGGCTCTGCTCGACACGGGCGACAGCATACAGTATGTGGAGATGAGGAATATCTACGTGTATCCCGCGCCGGAGTTCAAGAACGAACGCCAGCGCGCCGCATACTACCGGTTGGTGGCCAACGTCAAGAAAGTGCTGCCCATAGCCAAAGAGGTGAACAAGATCATCATCGAGACGTACGAGTATCTCCAGACGCTGCCCGACAAGGAGGCGAAGGACCGACACATGAAACTCGTGGAGCGTAGCATACGCAAGGAGTACACTCCGCGCATGAAACGTCTGTCGTATCAGCAGGGCAAGTTGCTCATCAAACTCGTCTATCGCGAGTGCAACTCTTCGTCCTACCAACTCATACGGGCCTTTCTCGGACCGGTGAGGGCGGGATTCTATCAGGCCTTCGCGGCACTCTTCGGCGCCAGCCTCACCAAGAAATATGAACCCGAGGGCATCGACAGGTTCACCGAACGGGTGATTCTCATGGTGGAGTCGGGACAACTCTGAACAACCTAAACATCATCATATCTCATGAACAAGAAAATCTTACTTTCGCTCTTTGCGGCCATCGCGCTGCAATCGTCGGCACAGACGCGGTACACCAACCCCGTGATACACGGCGATGTGCCCGACCCCTCGATCATACGCATAGATGACACCTATTACGCCGCCGGCACATCATCGGAGTGGGCACCCTTCTATCCGGTGTTCAAGTCGAAAGACCTGATCAACTGGACGCAGACGGGACACATCTTCGACAAACAGCCGGAGTGGACGTCCAACTCGTTCTGGGCGCCCGAACTGTTTTATCATAACAACAAGGTGTACTGCTACTACACGGCCCGACAGAAGAGCACGGGCATATCATATATAGGTGTGGCCACCGCCGACTCGCCCACAAGCACATTCACCGACCACGGTCCCATCATAGAATATGGCACCGAGGCCATAGACGCCTTCGTCTATGATGATGGCGGTCAGCTCTATATCAGTTGGAAAGCATACGGTCTGGATGCGCGTCCCATCGAACTGTTGGGTAGCAAGTTGTCGGCCGACGGACTGCATCTCGAGGGCGAACCGTTCACTCTGCTGGTCGATGACGAGAACATCGGTATGGAGGGACAGTATCATTTCAAGCACGGCGACTATTATTACATAGTGTATGCGGCGCGCGGATGCTGCGGACCGGAGAGCGACTACGACGTGCGTGTGGCCCGCGCCAAGAGCTATCGCGGTCCGTATGAGAAATACTCGGGCAACCCCATACTCCACGGCAGCAAGGATGGCATACAGTCGTGCGGACACGGCACGGCGGTGGAGACGCCCGACGGACGTATGTTTTACATGTGTCACGCATACATGAGGGGCAATGATTTCTACTGCGGACGTCAACCGGTGTTGCACGAGATGGTCATGACCGATGACCAATGGGTGGCTTTCCGCACGGGCGATACGGCTCAGACGATGGCTGAGGTGCCTTTCGCCGGTACGCTCCAAAATCATTTGGTCCACTTTGAGGATCATTTCCACAGCGACAAACTGAATGTGCGCTGGACATGGAACTATCCCTATGCCGACATTAATGCCACTACGGGCGAGAAAGGACTGACCCTCTCGGGCATGATGAAGAAAGACTACGTGCACGGCACGGCTCTGTGTCTGCGTCCGCAAAGTGCACATTATGTATGCGAGACAAAGGTCATCAACACCAACAACAGCATCAAGGGGCTCACGCTCTACGGCGACGACCAGAACCTCATCACGTGGGGTGTGCAAGGCGACCGACTGCAACTGCGCATCATCAAGAACAACAAGGAGACCATAGCCTACACCTCATCATGGACCGCCCGCAACACTTATCTGCGCATAGAGGTGGTGGACGGCCATCAGTTCCGTTTCTACATGAGCAGCAACGGCAAGCAGTGGGATCGTGTGAAGGAGAACCGGCTCAACGGCGAGTCGCTCATCAGATGGGACCGCGTGCAACGTCCGGGCCTCATACACAACGGCAGCAACGACGAACCGGCAGTCTTCGCGTATTTCATAATGAGGAATTTCTGAAATTCGATGAAGGATATCTGAACATCCGGAATATATGAAAAGCCGTCCGATAGTAAAAATCATCACGGCCGACATCGCGTTTCTAACTTTTATTTTATACTTTTGCAGAGAATGCGACGGTATGCCCATACGGTATTCCGCCGATTACCGCAAACAACACTTTATTGAATTATGAGAATTGTCAGACTATTTGCAGTAGCGGCTCTCGCGCTCGCTCCGCTCGCCATGACAGCACAAAAAGCACCCGAACCAAGTGGCCTCGGCCATCGCACCAACCGCTGGCACGTGGAGTACTCGGCCGACGGCCGCCACTGGCAGACCATCAAGGCCACGGCCGACGGCCGGACCATCGGTCACAAATGGATAGTACGCTTTCCCGCCGTCACCGCCCGATACTTGCGTCTGTGCATCGACGGTGGTCGCGCATGCCCCGCACTGCACACTTTCGGCGTGTACAAACAGTCGCCGCTGTTCCAATAATATAATGTGGATGCAGACATACTGTCTATCCGTCGGTGTAGGGCCGCAACCTGTTGCGGCCTCAAGGGACAGCTTGTAACAAACAACTTACATACAGAAAATGAAAAAACTCTTTATCGAAACATACGGTTGTCAGATGAACGTGGCCGACTCCGAAGTGGTGGCCTCGGTCATGAAGATGGCAGACTACGACTTGTGCGACTCGGTCGAGGAGGCCGATGCCATACTGCTCAACACCTGCTCGGTGCGCGAGAATGCGGAGAACAAGATATATCATCGGCTAGAGACCTTAGGCGCAGAGAAGCGCAAGGGACGCCGGCTGATAATAGGTGTGCTGGGATGTATGGCCGAGCGCGTGAAGGATGAACTGATAGATAAGTACGGTGCCGACCTCGTGGCCGGACCCGACGCATATCTCTCGCTGCCCGACCTGATAGCCCAGGCCGAGACCGGACACAAGGCCATCAATATCGAGCTGTCCACCACCGAGACCTATCGCGACATTGTGCCGCGCCGCATATCCGTGGCCCGGCCCATAAGCGGATACGTCAGCATCATGCGTGGTTGCAACAATTTCTGCCACTATTGCATTGTGCCCTACACCCGTGGCCGTGAACGCTCGCGCGATGTGGAGAGCATACTGCGTGAGGTGCGCGACCTGCGCGACCGCGGATATAAGGAGGTGACGCTGTTGGGGCAGAATGTGAATTCCTTCAAAATACCTCAAGCCTCCTTTGAGAGAACAGAGGGCGGCTCCGGTTTCGCCTCTCTTCTCCGCCTCGTGGCCGAGACGGCGCCCGGGATGCGCATCCGCTTCACCACCTCTCATCCTAAAGACATGAGCGATGAGACGCTGCGCGTCATTGCCGAGATGCCCAACGTGTGCCGACACATACACCTGCCCGTGCAGAGCGGGTCGGATCGCATACTCCGACTGATGAACCGTAAGTACACGCGAGAGTGGTATCTCGGACGCGTGGAGGCCATACGCCGCATCATTCCCGACTGCGGACTGTCCACCGACATCTTCGTGGGTTACCACAGCGAGACCGAGGAGGACCACCAACTGTCGCTCTCGCTCATGCGCGAGGTGGGCTACGACTCGGCCTTCATGTTCAAATACTCCGAGCGTCCGGGCACATACGCCTCCAGACATCTGCCCGACGATGTGCCCGAAGAGGTCAAGATACAGCGTCTCAACGAGATGATACATCTCCAGACCGAGCTCTCCGCCGAGGCCAACCGCCGCGATGAGGGTCGCGTGTTCGACGTGCTGGTAGAGGGATTCAGCAAGCGCAGCCGCGAACAACTGTGCGGACGCACCGGGCAAAACAAGATGGTGGTGTTCGACAAAGGTACGCACCACATCGGAGAAACCGTGCGTGTGCGTATAAAGGGTTCTACCAGCGCCACACTCTTAGGCGAAGCTGTCGACGAGTGACAATCCGAATGATAATGAAGAAGAAACATACCTGAGAACATAATGAAAGAATTTCTGCAAGTGCTGCGCCGCTTTGTGCCGCCATATAAAAAATATCTTGTGCTGTCGGTCGTATTCAACATACTCTCGGCAGTGCTCAACATCTTCTCTTTTGCAGCCATCATCCCGATACTGCAGATACTGTTCAAGACGGGCGAAGCGGCCAAAGCCGACATGCTGATGGGGTGGAGCGACGGCAGTCTGAAGGATGTGCTGTCCAACAATATGAACTATTATGTGGGTCGGCTCATGGAGACCACGGGCGTCACCACGGCATTGCTGCTCATAGGTATGTTCCTGGCCGTCGCCACATTCCTCAAGACCATGGCCTATTTCCTGTCTTCGGCCACCATCATCCCGATACGTACCGGCGTGGTGCGCGACATCCGCAACCAGCTCTATCGCAAGATCACGTCCCTGCCCTTAGGCTTTTTCTCCGAGGAACGCAAGGGCGACATCATCGCCCGTATGAGCGGTGACGTGCAGGAAATAGAATCTTCGATCATGTCGTCGCTCGACATGCTCTTCAAGAATCCTATTCTCATCCTGGCCTATTTCATCACCCTGATGGCCATCTCATGGCAGCTCACGCTGTTCACACTCGTCTTTGTGCCGCTCTTCGGATGGTTCATGGGTTTTGTGGGACGCAAGCTCAAGGCCAAGTCCATCAAGGCCCAGTCGCTCTGGAGCGACACCATGAGCCAGGTGGAGGAGACGCTCGGCGGCCTGCGCATCATCAAGGCCTTCTGCGCCGAGGAGAAGATGAACTCCCGGTTCGACCGCATCAACAGCGCTTACCGCGACCAGATACGCCGTGTGAATACCCGTCAGCAGATAGCCCATCCCATGAGCGAGTTTCTCGGTACGGTCATGATAGTCATCGTCTTGTGGTTTGGCGGACTGCTCGTGCTCAACGAGCAGGTGCTCGAGGGACCCACCTTCATCTATTATCTCGTGATACTTTACAGCATCATCAATCCCCTGAAGGATTTTTCCAAAGCCGGATACAACATCCCCAAGGGCCTCGCCTCTATGGAACGCGTCGACAAGATACTCAACGCCGAGGACACCATACGTGAGAAAGACAATCCCGTGCACATACAGTCGTTCGGGCATAGCATCGAGTTCCGCCACGTCTCGTTCCGCTATGGCGAACAGTGGGTGCTGCACGACATCAATCTCGTCATAGAGAAAGGCCACACCGTGGCCCTCGTCGGACAGAGCGGCAGCGGCAAGTCCACGCTCGTCGACCTCATACCGCGCTACTACGACACGCAGGAGGGACAGGTGCTTATCGATGGTGTCGATGTGCGCGACCTCGGCATACACGACCTGCGTCAGCTCATCGGCAACGTCAATCAGGAGGCGATACTTTTCAACGACACATTCTTCAATAATATCTCGTTCGGTGTGGAGAACGCCACACGCGAGCAGGTGGAGCAGGCTGCGCGCATAGCCAATGCCCACGATTTCATCACGGCGTCCGAGCAGGGCTACGACACTTGTATCGGCGACCGTGGCGGAAGGCTCTCGGGCGGACAGCGCCAGCGTGTGAGCATAGCCCGCGCCATACTCAAGAACCCGCCCATCCTCATTCTCGACGAGGCCACATCGGCGCTCGACACCGAGAGCGAACGACTGGTGCAGGACGCACTCGAGAAACTCATGAAGACGCGCACCACAGTGGCCATCGCCCACCGCCTGTCCACCATCAAGAACGCCGACGAGATATGTGTGCTCCACGAGGGCCGTATCGTAGAGCGGGGCACACACGACGAGCTTCTCGCCATCGACGGATATTACAAGAAACTGCACGATATGCAGGCTTGAAACCAATAAAGACACTCACCTATGAAGATATCGCGCATATCCATAATCACCGTTTTGGCACAATCTTTATTGTTGTGTGGCTGTGCGCATAATATAGATCAAGCGCAGCCCGAAATCACCCTCGCCACACTGATGGACGAGATGACGGATATTCAAGCCATCCCATGTTACCCCACATCGGCCTATAAGGCCCGACAACTCACCAGTTACGACCGCCGCTCGGTAATCCCCAATACACCCTCCTGGCACTCCAACGACGACTGGGGCGGTTTCATTCGCTATGAGGCCAACAACGGTCGGGTGGAGCGTGTACTGTTCGATGAGCAGGGACCTGGCGTCATCACGCGTATCATCACCACCGGCGGTGCGGATGGAGCCAACCTCCGTTTCTATTTTGATGGTGAGAAAGAGGCCTCCATCACCATCCCTGCCTACGACATAGCCCGCCTTCCCATCGACATACCCGAGGGCATGATATACAAGCACGAGCACTATCCCACCACGCAGGGATGCTCCATGTACTATCCCATACCTTACGCCAAAGGCTGCAAGATCACCGTCGACAACGTGAACCGCAATTACGTTTACCATGTCAATTACCGCGCCTATGCGCCCGGAACGAAGATAAGGACATTCACAGTGGACGAAGCCCGCGCTCTGAAAGCTAAGGCCGACAGTGTGAGCCGGAACCTTCTTCACCCCACGGAATATACCGATGGCGAGGTCAGTCAGACCAAGACTCTCCCGGCGCAGACCTCACTCTCCTTGTCGTTGCCCGCGGGCAATCACGCCATACGTACACTCCGATTCAAGATCGATGGTTACAACGAGGCCGATTATGGCCAGCTCATGCGCGCATTGATAGTGAAGATGACCTTCGACAGCGTACAGACCGTACGGGTGCCGTTGAGCGATTTCTCCGGCGCCGGAATGGGTGCGCCCGCTGTCAACAACTGGTATATGACGGCCGACGGCGAAGGCAGTGTGGTGATGCGTTTTGTCATGCCGTATAAGAAAAGCGCCACCGTCGAGCTGCAGAACATCTCTTCATATACGGCCGATGCTACCATCAGTGCTTGTGTGTCCTCCTGGAAGTGGAATGAGAATACTCTCTACTTCCACGCCACGTGGCGACAGCAGAACGCCTTGCCCACCAATGAGGGTATCGACTACGATATGGCCACGCTGAAGGGGCGCGGCGTGTTTGTGGCCGACGTGCTCTCGCTCTACAACTACTCGCCCAAATGGTATGGTGAGGGCGACGAGCATATATGGGTTGACGGCGACACGTTCCCCTCGCATTTCGGTTGCGGCACGGAGGATTACTACAACACCACCTACGCTCCCATCCATGTCTATCATTTCCCCTTTGGCGGTGCTCCGCGAGAGGACGATGAGGCATCACGCGGATACAACACTTTTGTGCGCACCCGCAGTCTGGACGCCATACCGTTTGAAGAGAAACTGAAATTCGAATTCGAACTGATAAGTTGGGAAGGCGGTCCCGTCGACTATTCGTCCACCGTCTATTGGTATGGCGACATCTCCTCACAAGCCCTCACGCCGTCTCCTTCCGAAGATGCGCTGTATGTCCTTCCGCCGGCGATAATGACCGGCGACTGAGCGCTTTAAAATCAGATCACAAACCGAAAAAATTCCGGAAACGTATGTATAAGATTGTTCACGCATTATTCTACTTGCTCTCGCTGTTGCCCCTCAGTGTGCTCTACGTGATGAGCGACATCCTCGGCACCTTCCTCTATCATGTGCTGAGGTATCGCCGGAGCATCGTCCGCCGCAATCTCGAGACATCGTTTCCCGACAAGACGAAAGACGAGATACGGCGCATCGAGCGGCGGTTCTACCGCTGGTTCTCCGACTATTTCTTCGAGGCCGTCAAACTCTTGAGCATCAGCGATAAGGAGCTGCGCCGACGTTTTACGGTGGTCAATAGCGAGGAGGTGGTCCAGTGTTTCAATCAAGGGCAGGATGTGGCCGCCATACTCGGACATTATTGCAACTGGGAGTGGCTCTCGTGCGTGGGCATCGCGCTGCCCGCCACATGCCGCGCGGGTCTCATCTATCATCCGTTGCGCAACAAGGTGTTCGACCGTCTGTTTCGTGACATACGCTCGTCTCAGCCCATCAACATGACCATCCCGAAGAAAGACATACTCCGTGTGCTTGTCGATCTGCGCCGACGCGATATCCGCAACATATTCGGATACATCGCCGACCAGGGCCCGCGCTGGAAAAACATACATCTGTGGCTGCCGTTCCTCGGGCACGACACGCCCGTCTTCACCGGTGGCGAGCGAATAATGAGGAAAATGAAAAACTCCGTTTTCTATGTCGAGATGTCGCGTCCGCGCCGCGGATATTATGTCTGCACCTATCGTCTGATAACCAAAGAGGCGGACACCCTGCCCGAACATGAGATCACGCGCCGCTTCTTCCGCATGCTCGAAGAGACCATACGCCGCGAACCGGCCTACTATCTCTGGACCCACAACCGCTGGAAACGCACCCACGAGGAGTTCGACCGACGTTTCCGGGTGGTCAACGGCAAGGTGGTGGATAGGAAATAGGATTGGATGATAATCATATATGAATAATCTTTTTCACCCGTTGGAACGCACTCACGCGCTTCCCTCGCGCTTCACATACCCCTTTTGCTACACGCCCCATCCGCTGTGTCTGGCTGCCGCCGTGGCGGTGCAGAGATATGTGGACAACTGCGGTGTGCTCGCGGCCGAACCCGGCGGAGGCAAGATGTTCGGAGTGTTGGTGGTGACGGATGAGGCCGGACAGCTCGGTTTTCTCGCCGCCTACTCGGGCTTGCTGGCCCACCGCAACGACTGGCCGTATTTCGTGCCGCCCGTGTTCGACGCCCAACAGCCCGGTGGATATTTCAAGATGCGCGAGGCGCAGATATCAGCACTCGGACGCGACATCGACGCGATGGAGCATGACAGCACGTATATCGTAACCCGCGACAATCGCGATGCTCTCGCGGCCGAGGCCCAACGCGCCATCGATGATTATCGCCGACAGATGGCCGAGGCTAAACAGCGGCGCGACCTTCGGCGTCTCTCGCCACTCACACCCGACGAGGAGGAGGCCATGAAGGACGAGAGCCGATACATGAAAGCACAGCTGCGGCGCATACGCAAGGAATTCTCCGCACGACTGGACGTGCTCGATCGGCGCATAGCGGAGCACGATGAGAAGATACGCATGCTCCGCGAACGCCGCCGCAGCATGAGCGACGGACTTCAGGAGTGGCTCTTCCGCCGCTACGAGATGCTCGATGCGCATGGTCATCGTGCCAATCTGCTGTCCATCTTTGCACATACTCCGCAGGGCGTACCGCCGGCCGGCACGGGCGACTGTTGCGCTCCCAAACTCCTTCAGTATGCTTTTCTTCACCGCTTGCGGCCCGTATGCATGGCCGAATTCTGGTGGGGACTCCCGCCCAGGAACGAGCTTCGCCGTCACGGACATTTCTATCCGGCATGCAGCGGCAAGTGCAAACCGTTGCTCGGATACATGCTCCGCGACATGGACGTTGACCCCGACCCGCTGGCATCGGCGATGGATGTAGACTTGGAAGTGATATACGAGGACGACAGCATCATCGTCGTGGACAAGCCGTCGGGCATGCTCAGTGTGCCGGGCAAGAATTCCTGTCCTTCAGTGGTGTCCTTATTGCAGAGCCGTATGGACGATGGTGCCGTGCCGATGGCTGCCCACAGGCTCGATATGGATACGAGCGGACTCATGGTCGTGGCCAAATCCGCGGCTGCCTGTCACGCCTTGCAACGCCAGTTCGCCTCGCGCCGTGTGACCAAACGCTACGTGGCCCTGCTCGACGGCGTCCCTTCCGTCCCGCGCGAGGGCATCATCAGTCTGCCCATGCGGCCCGACCCGCTCGACCGTCCTCGCCAGATGGTTGACCACATATACGGTCGCGAGGCCCGCACACGTTACGAATTAGTGTCCTCACGCGATGGTCGTGCGCGCCTGAACCTCTATCCTCTCACCGGCCGCACCCATCAGCTTCGTGTCCATTGTGCCCATCCCGACGGTCTGTCATGTCCCATCCTCGGCGACAATCTCTACGGACGCCCTGCCGAACGCCTCTTTCTACATGCCGCCGAGATATCCTTCACCCATCCCGTGACAGGCGCCATGATGCGGTTTGAGAGTCGACCGGAGTTCTGAATGATGGTTTTTTGATATAGGAAATATATTGCTTTTGGTATGGGTGAAATCCTGATCATCAATAAATTTTGGTTCTTCCGAAATTTGGAGTGAAATGTTAATTTTGATTCCCCGCATACATCGAGATAATTGAGAATACGCAACTATCTCATGGAGTAACTGTTAAAATTGCGTCCTGTTTTTGCGATATTTCCGAGCGAGGCGGTTGCCCGGCCGAAATACGCCAAAATTTCAGCATTTACACAAATGTCTGTATATCAGCGCGATACATGATTCGAGTATTTCCGAAGGCCTCGAAAAACATTGGAAAACCACGAAAATGTCACAAAAAAGTGCCCGACTTGGGTCCTGAAAGGGCCCCTTTCGCCTCCCGAAAGGGCCTTTTTCGCACTCCGAAAGGGCCTCTTTCGCAAATCAAGTTGGAAAAAATTGCAAAATCGGACGGTTTTTCCCGTCTTTCAAGGTCATTTTCTACGTTTTTGGGCTTCGTGTCTCTCTAAAACGGAAGTAAATCCTGCAAAAACCAAATGTTAAAAATTTGGATTTGCATGCGCAACCTCAAGGTATCAAAAGTAGGGCCGCAACCTGTTGCGGCCGCAAGGGTGGGTCCAAAATTAACAATTCACTTCAAATTTCATAAATTGTCAAAAATAAATATCGTTCAATCGGATGTAGGGCCTTGGGCCTGTTGCGGCCGCAAGAAGACCTGATCTTGAAATACAATCGATCCATACCTGAACGAAATAAATTCAAGTCAATTTCTCCCTTGCGGCCGCAACAGGTTGCGGCCCTACACCCCTAATCATGATTGCATCCGAAATTCAAGACCCACGGCCCTACGGTCATAATTAACATTTCAATCCAAATTTCACTCCAAATTGTGGATGAACCTTTAAATTTTCCGTATTCCGAAAGGTTTCGTTTAGCAGCGTCAAAGAGTCCCTTTTGCCAACAGAAATGACTGGGCTATTTCCACAAACGCGCAACATAAGCATAGGCACCGATACACTCATTTACACATATACATACAAAAGGGGCGGCATCGAGAAGATACCGCCCTTGATTATATTAAGGATTTGTATTGTCGCGAATTACTTGTTGACAACAAATTTCTTACCGTTCTTGATGTAGATGCCACGCTGAGTAGCGTCCTTCACCTGTACACCCTGGATGTTGTAGATCTTGCCGTCGTTGACAGTCTCATTGTCTGTGATGCCCTCGATAGAAGTAGGAGTCTTCTCGCCGAGATATTTCAGACGGAAGTCGTCGAAGCATACCCAGTCGCCGCCCTGACGCTCACCTTGTTTGTAAACGCCTAAGGTCATGGTACCGTCTTCGCCCACCTTAACCAGAACCTGGTTGTGATAGAGACCGGCACGGAAATACTCGGATGAGTGGTTCGGGTGGTTGGTGATCCAGCCGAAGCCGTCGATATACTCACCGAATCCGGGAGCCTTGTTCACTTCAGACTCGATGTTAACGAGCAATGTAGAGAATTCGCCCTCTGTGGTTGTAGCCTTGAGAGAAGCGAGCGGCTGAGGCTCATATTCGCCGGTCATGAGTTTGTTGTAATAATCACCGTGAGCGCAGTCGCGATAGTAACCCTTCACAGAGAGGATGTAATAACCCGGGGCGAGGTCTGTGATGGTCTGAGCCACCTGTACCTCGTCGTTGTCATAGCCGTCGAAGATTCCGTTAGGAGTATCGCCGTGCCATCCGAAGATGCCACCACCGATATGAGTTGTCCAGGCACCGGTATCAGGATTGTCCCATCCGCCATAAAGTCTGTATTCGCGGTTGTTGAATCCCGGCATCTTGATTTTGTAAGTTGCGTCAACAGGATTCTCTTCAGAAGCTTTCTCGAGGAGAGCGTCGCGGTCCTCGTTTGTCACGAGAATCCACTGGTTGTAAGGATTGTCGAATCCTTCCTTGTTGGAGTCAACAGCATCGTAGTTGTCAGTACGCCATCCGAGGAGCCACTTGCCGGCTGCCTTCTCTTCATCAGAGATGTTTGTACGCTGCAGGCAGTAAACGCCGTTGCCCTGCGGGATGAAGGCGAAGTCTTTCTGGTCCTTGCCCGGGTTGCGGTCGCACCATCCGTCGTAGTCGAGATAGTGTTCGTCACCGTTGTTCTGGATGTGAGTATCGATGCAGAAGCCATCGAGGTTGTTCAGCAGAGTGACATATACACCCGGGAAACCGATGGCACCGTGAGTACCCCAGCTCTCGCCACCGCAGAAGAAGCGGCCGGTACCTACGTTGTAGAGATAATAGTTCTTGTCAGCCTCAGGTTCATTGCCGGGGAACACGTTCTCATGACGGTCGGCGTGGAAGAGGCGACGGAGCATACGTGCGCCATCGAGGGCACGGTTCACGTCGTTCGCATTGTCGGCATACTCTGAAGCATAAGTCACGAGGTCCATATCGTCGCCCGTGATGCCCTCGTTCTTGCACAGTGCAACAGTCTTGATGAGCAGGTCGGCATTGTAAGAAGTGGCCTTGATGGCAGCCACCACATCATTAATGGCTGTAGTAGCGGCAGCGATGGCATTTGCATCGTCAGAGCTTTCAACAAGGGCCTTACCATTCTTAAGAGCCTCAGCATACATATCGTTGAGGGCTTTGGTGGAACGCTCCGTGAGAGCCTCTGCATTTGCGATGGCTGTCACGAGTCCTTGCTTAACGAGGCTGACGTCTATCTTCGAACCGTAATAAGTCAGAGTGAAATTGTCCATGAGTGTCCAGTCGTCGTTGACACCGGCATCCTTCTTCACACCGAAGGTGAGTGTACCATCGGCAACGGATGTTGTGATGGGTTCGTTCTGATAGAGGTCGGGATGATGGAAGAATATATACGATGCGCTCTCACCCGAGTTGGGCACCCACTTGCCGCTCTCCATCACGTCACCATACATAGGATCATCGATCATGAGGGCATTGAAGAAGAATCCGAGGTCCTCTTTAGTGTCCTGAGCGCATGCAAACATTGACATCAGGTCGGCCTGCACACCGTTGGCATAATATTTGGCATAGTGATGCTCGCGGCCTTCGCTCCAGATGTTGTAAGCGTACTCATCGGTCTCTCTCATAGACTCGCGTTTCTCGGCAGCACCCTCACGATAGAATCCCTGGAGTCCGAGTTTGTAGGTACCGTTAGGCAGATTTCTTACGGTCTGCTCCACACTGAGAGTCCATGAGCTCCAGCACTCCAACACGCGGTTGGCGTGGATGTCGCGGTCGCCGCCTTTACCGAGCCAGTCGCCGATATGTACGATATCATCAGGACCCGGACGGCTCATCTTGCACGACCACTGGTTGAAACGCTCGTTCTCATGGGCGAATGTCGGGTCGCCGATGAGCCATGTGGCATCCATTCCGTGCTCCGGAGTGGCATTGTCGATCATGTACTGCAGACGCTCCTCTTTGGTGACTACCTGCCAGATGTCGTGAGCGAGAGCTTCGGGATCTTCGTTCTTGACGAGCCAACCTTTCTCGTCGCCACCGAGATAATAATAGTTGACACCCGACAAACCGCAGATACGGTAAGCGTTTTCCACACCTTCAGCATCGTCGGCGGGCTCGAAATACCATGTGCTCAAGCCCTCGCCGGTATCGAGGTATAAGTTGCTGACGTTCATGCTGTGGTTGTGACCGAACTTGGGATCAATCTGGTATCCGTTTCCGTCCGGCTGCTCGTCAAGACATGTGAGCTTCACGTCGAAACCGCGTTTGCCCAGTTCGCCACGTGTTGTCCACATACCACCATCATAAGATGTGTCGTTGTTGTCATCATTGTTCTGCAACCACTTGCCCGTACCCACGTTGTAAAGATAAACGTCGGCCGAGGCTCCGATTGTCGCAGGAACTGTCGTTCCCTTGTAAGGCGATTGTGCCCAAGCGCCAGCTCCACCAAGCAGGGTAATACCCCACACGAGTAATAGTTTTTTCATTTTTACTTTGGTTTGGTTTGGTTAATACTAAAAAATTTATCAATAAATTAACTTTGACAGGCCGTGCCGTAACGACAGGTTACGACACAGCCCACGCATGTATTCTTTTAGTGCTGATCTATTTTGAAACAAATTTACGTCCGGCTGACACCACGATGCCCTTGTAATCTTTGGACACACGCTGTCCGCAGAGGTTGTAGCGCGGAGCATCGGGGTCGGGAGTTTCGTTTTCGACATTGGAGATGCCGTTGGTCGATGGCATGGAATAGGTGTAAACCATGTAGAATCCACCCACCTTTGTGCCTTCGGGCGACGACAGCTTCACGTGTACCTTGTCCTTACCGGCTGTGAGCGATTCGGGAATCTTATACGAGCGGAAGAAGACACGTCCCGGAGTATTCATCATGAGCTGCTCGCTGCCTATCTTCTCATCGTCCACGATGATGTCGAAGGCGCGCAGGTCCCACTCGCCGCCCCAGTAGAGGAACATGATGGAGTTGGCTCCGGTGCCGTTGACCGCCATGTCGAAGCTGATGGCGTCGAGACCATGACCATCTACCCATGTGCGGCCGCGATATGTGCCCGAGCCGCCGTTGCTCTGATAGTTGTGCAGCGCCTTGTTGGTGCCTGCGGGCAGGAAATAGTCCTCGATGGCGGCACCCTCCTCCACCTCTCTGGTGCGGATGGTGCGCACACCGTATACTCCGCCCACGGTGTTGTCCTGGAGAGCCTGCATCTTGAATGTCACAGAGGTCTTGCCTTTGGTCATGTGGAAAGGTATGGGGTGATGCATCTCGTAATACTGATTTGCGGCGAAATTGTCCACGTGGTCGTAGGAGAACTTGCGTCCGTCGCAATAGATATCAAACTCGCGTCGGCCGCCGTCACCACCCCAGTGCTTGAGCACCAGTTCGCAGGGATGGTTGGGATCCACCTGCAATGTGTAAGATATCCATCCGTTGTAAGCATCCCGCCATCCCACGTTCTTGTCGAAATTCATGTTGGAACCTTGCAGATTGTGTGCGGCTTCCGACTCGTCGTCGCAGACGATGACGCGGTCTATGGACTGCTGGTCGGCAAGAATAGCATCGAAATCGGTGGGCATCCATATCTTCATCTCGCCATTGCCATGATATGAACGGGCGAAATAAGGTATGAAATTGACAGCTTCATCCTCTATGGTCGTTTCATCTTTGGTTGTGACGAGGCGGATGCCCTGTGCCTGGATGGAACGGAAATCGGTGAAGAGACTCTGCACAGGAGTGTCAACAGTGAACGATGCACCCTGCGGTACGGCAAGATTGCTCACGGCACCGTCATTGTCGGCAAACTCGGCACAGTAGACCAGCGGTCCGCGCTCGATGGCGAACAGTCCGTTGTTGGAAACGAGCAAGTCGTGCGACTTGACCTGATGCACATCCATCGGGAAATTGACTACTATCTTGTCGCCGGCGGCCCACTCGCGGTTGATGATGGCATAGCCGTCTACAATCTCATAGTTGAGAGCGGCACCGTTGACGGTGATCTCGGGTTTTTCGGTCGATGCGTTGACGTATGTGTAAAGGTCGGAATCTACCGGACGGCCCATGGCCCATCCCGGTATGCGCATCTTCATCTCGAACTGAGATGTGGTGGTCTCATCGAGCGTGAATTCCACGCGTCCCTCCCACGGATAGTTGGTGGTCTGGGTGAGTGTGAGGTTACCGTTGTCGAGCGCTATCTCGCTTTCCGAACCGATGAAGAGGTTCACATAAAGCGTGTTGCCCTGTGTGGCGTAGACATATCCCGGCACCGAGGGAATGAAACGGGAGAGGTTGGTGGGACAGCATGATGTGCCGAACCACTCGCTACGCTCCTGTCCGCGGCTGCTTGTCTCCAAGCGGTTGGGATAGAAGAAACGGTCGCCTGTGATAGACAGTCCGTCGAGCACGTTGTTGTAGAGCAGACGCTCCACGAAATCAAAATATTTGGATTCGCCGTACATACGGAACATACGCAGACCGAACATACATCCGGCCACCGAGGCGCATGTCTCGCAATAGGCCGAGGCGTTGGGCAACTCGTAGTCCACGCCGAAAGCCTCGTTCTCATCGCGCGCACCAAGTCCGCCGGTAATATAGAGTTTCTTGCTTACGATGCTCTCGTAGATGGCATCGATGGCCGTGCGATAGTCCTCATCACCCGTGTAACGGGCCCAGTCGGCCATTCCCGAATAGAAATACATGGCGCGTACGGCGTGGCCCACGGCCTCGCGCTGCTCGATGGCGGGCAGATGGTTCTGCCAGTACTTACCGTTGGCACGCAGGTCGAGCGATGTGGGATCGAACGTGCGCGAACCGCGGCAGTCGAGGAAGAACTTGCACTCGTCCAGGTATTTCTTGTCGCCGGTCACCTCGTAAAGACGCACGAGGGCCATCTCTATGACGGCGTGGCCGGGAGCCTCGGTGATGCCGTCCTTGTTGAACACCTCGCAGATGAGGTCGGCGGCACGTTTGGCGGCATTGAGCAGTTTGTCCTTGCCGGTGGCCTGATAGTAAGCCACGCCGGCCTCGATAAGCTCGCCCATGTCGAATGTCTCATGGCTGAGGTTCCAGTCGTTCTTCCACTTGTGGCCACCCATCCACTCGTGCAAGGGATTGCCGATGGTCCAGTTGGTGAAGAGATAGCCGTCGGGCTCCTGAGCCGAACATACTATGTCGATGACATTGTCGACATACTGCTCAAGTTCCTCGTCGCGCTGCACGTTGAGCAGATAGGACGCGCCCTCGATGACCTTATAAACCTCGGCGTCATCGTAGGTGGTACCCGACTGATAACGCACGTCGCCCTTTTTCACCTCGCCCGAGAGAATCTGTCCGGCAAGGCGGAAATTCTCTATCTGACCGGCGTCAGTACACTTCTGAAACGCATAGCGTATGGTGCGTTTCTGAAGCACGTCGAGACGCTGACGCCAGAACTGGTCGTTGACATGAACTTTTGTGAACGAAACCTGCTTGATGTCCTGCACATCCTTAGCCCACAGGCTTGTGAGGCAGGACATCATAGCAATGAAGAATACAAATCGTTTCATTTAATCAATATTATCAGAATAAAACAAATTTTACGGTCTTACATTACCACCTTCTCGCCGTTCTCGCGGATGTAGATGCCGTTGCGGGGAGACTTGGTCTTGATACCGGAGAGACTGTAATAAGTCTCTTCGGCATCGTTGGAGGCACCGTCCTTCACACCGGCGATGCCTGTGGGAACGGTGGAATGGATTTCAATCATGTTGTAGCTGTGGGGCGGTAACGATATCACGTCGCCCTCTATCTTCGACTCCTGCGGCACGATGTGCTCGGGATCCTGCGGAGTGTTGCGGTCGCCGAGGTCGCCGCTGACGGTGATCATCTTGGCAGAGATCACTGAAGCATTGGTGAGCGAGAGCTTCACGCGTTGTGTAGAACCGGCGGAGTTGACCACATGAGCCACTACTACCGTGCCGTCCTCATTGGCGGTGGCGGTGATATTGAGGTTGCGGTTGCTGCATGTATGGTTGACAAGCAACGGCTGATGATGGGCGGCCTCTACCTGCTGCACGTAGTAAGGCGGCTGACACCACACCTCGGAACTGTTGAAGAAGATCTGTCCCTGATCCCATCCGTTGTCGTTCTGCAGATAAGGTTGGAGGGCGTTGGCCGGACTATCAAGCTGGACAAAGCCATCCATCTTTCTCACAACGTTGAGCACGACGGCGTGAGCGAGCGCACGGTGCATGTCGTGGGTATTGCCGTTCTCCTCGAGTATGGCGACACGCATGTCGGTATCGGGATTCCACTTGAGGAAGAGGTTCTTCATATTGTTGAGATCGGTCTCCACCTGACGGGCCTGAGCCACCTCTTCGGTCCAGGGATGATAATCCCAGAGGGTGGACTTGCCGTCAAGACTCTTGAAGACATACTCCATGATGTCGAGCTTGTCCGAGCGCCACCATGCGGCGTTGATGAACTGAAGGTCGGGATATACGGGATGAATGGCGTTGTAGAGGGTAAGAAAGCGCTCCACATAATGTTCGTATGCGGCCTTCGAGTCGTCGCCGATATTCTCCTCGTTGCCAATCTCGATGTAAGCCAGATTGTGCTTCTCTATGGCTTTGAGCATCTTGAGCACATCGTCGGGATTGTCCTCGATGTTGATGCTGAACGTAGGTTCGGTACCTATGAGACGTGCGAACTCGACAAACTCCTTGATTCCGAATCCGTTGGTGCTGTATGTGTACCAATGGCCTGTGTACGGAGGACGCTTGTCGGCATCGCCGAGCATGTTGCCGGTCATGTACTCGGCAGCGTTGATCATCGTACCGCCATAGCGCAGGAAAGTGAGGTTCTCCTTGAGGAAAGCGTCGGTGATATCCTTGCGGTATGGATAGTTCTCGGTGTGGAGCATGGCCATGTCGGCCCACAATGTGCCTTCGGCATCGAGAGCCACGACAAAGCGCGCGCCGGTATCGGTGGCCGACGGGGTGAGCGTGAACTCATACTTGTTCCACTCGGAGCTGATGCCTGTGATGTTATGGCGGGCATACTCCACGCTGCCATCGGCACTCTGCAATGCCACGTAAGCTCCGGCGGCAGTACCCTTGAGATATACATATCCCTGCATCTGCTGTCCTTCCTTCACGCCGATGCCCCACTTGTTGAGTCCGAAATTGCAGATGCCGTCGCCCTGCGCGCCTTCTATCTTCTGTGCATAGCTGCCGTGAGCGGCACCGATATTGGTATGTGCGTATGTGCCGTTGCCCACGGCGTCCCACATTCCGCTCACTCCGACAGGCATGGTCTCGAGAGCCACGGCGTTGTCGTTGATTTTAAGGTTGCGGAAACTGACCGGTCCGTCAAACGTACGCATACCTATCTTGCCCTGCATGAGGGGCTGATTCTCATCTTTATATGTATAAACTTCGTCATTATTGATTTTCACTATGAACGAGTCGCCGTCGAAATCCACGTGCAAGGTGTTCCATTCACGGGGATTGATGTCCACGGGGACGTTGGCTATGGGCTGCCAATCGTGCTCGTGCTTGCCTACAACAAGTACGCGCGAAGAGGAGTTGACGGCTATCTCATAGCCACGGAAATTGTCGTCGCCGTTGGCCGCCTCGGTCACGTCGATGATGAATCCGGATATCGAACGGTCGCCGTCGATACGCATCTCCACCTCGGCCGAGCCCTGCGACAAGTCCTTGCCCACATGCACAATCTTGGCGCAATGTGTGGCCTGAGTCGAGAGAACGCCTGCTGATACGGCCCACTTGTCGTCATACTGGCGGAAGCCGCGGGCATCGGTGGCCTCGGCGGTGAACGATACGGGCGCGCCGTCAATGGTAAGGTTGCGGTATGCGGCCGATCCGCCGTAACTGCGCAAGCCTACGAGACCACCGGAGATGGGCTCGGCTGTGTCGTTGAGGTCATAGAGCTTGTTGTCATTGATATAGATTGAAGCCTTGCCTCCCTCGAAATCCACGCGCATGGTGTTCCACTCTTTCGTCTCGAACTCGACGGGCACCTCCGTGATCTTGCTCCAGTTGTGGCGGTGACGACCTACCACCAGCACTTTCTTGGCGGCATCGAGACTGACCTCATAACCAATGAAGGCATCGGCACCTGCTCCGGCCTCGGACACATTGAAGATAAGTCCGGATATGGCCTGACTGCCATCCACGCGCACGTCGACACTGACTGTGCCCTTCTGCAGATACGGATTCTGGCATACTATCTTGCCATGTCCGCCGGTATGCAATTCAAGAACATCATCGTTGATGGCCCACGGGCTATCATACTGCAGGAAACCTTTGACGGCAGATGTAGCCGGTTCTTCCATACTCTCACCGAAAATGCGCTGATCGTAAAGACCTCCGTAAATCTCATGATTCACATCTTCCATACCCGAACCGTATATCAACGAAGGGATATGGGCCTTGATGCTGGCAGCATCGATATTGAAACGAGTCTGTGCCGACGCTGCAACAGCAACGGCACAGGCTACGCCAACGAGGGTTGTTTTCTTCATACAAATCATATTTATATCGAATGGTTAATATTTCGTCTTGTTTCGGTTGCAAATATACAAACTTAATCGTATACTGGTACGAACTGATACGGATTTTAAATTTTTATAACATATTGATTTACAAAAATGTCGTTTTTGTTTAAACTTTATTTAAGAAAGGTATATTACAACGCGAAAAAGTCGCAAATAGAATTTAAATTCGTATCTTTGCAACTCGAAGTTACGAAAAGAGTGTAATTTATTGGAAATGAGCGTAGGTTAATTGCTCTTG